>CAYUAV010000166.1:0-7476 GCA_964442665.1 uncultured Bacteroidales bacterium | reverse complement strand
GTAAAAAAACGAAAAGCAGATACCTGAATTACCTGACAGACTGTAAAAACATTTGACATACCATGTAAATTATTTTTACAAACTTCCTTCAATAGAATTTCTACTTACTTGATAATAAATGGTTTATAATAATGGAGCATAATTTGAGATTATCAGTATCATAACTATACATCAATAAACTGATCCTATGAAAAAAATAATATTCCTCTGTCTCCTGGTTTATTTGGTTCAATTAAGTGATTATTCACAAACGGTTTATGTCGATTGTAACACCGGAGATGATACAAATCCGGGAACTAAAGAATCTCCGTTCTTTTCCATTAATAAAGCTGCAGAAATCATTAACCGCGAGGATAATGATATGCATATCATGAAAATAAATCCGGGTATCTATGTTTTGAATAAACATATAGAAGTGACTACAGAAAAGAATTTACACAACAGACGAATTGTAATTGAAGCCTCCGTTTTACCGGATGATCCGGAGTGGATGCCTGAAAAAATGCCTGTAATCATAAGCAGGTCGGCGCCAGGTGAAATCATGTCGGAGGATACTTTTCTCAAAGATTATTGGATTACCAGTTTCTATATAAATGCAAGTCATGTTACCATCAGAGGATTGAAATTCCTGGGCTATAATTACCCGACTAAAATTTACTATCCGATTTCCCGGTTTAACAAAACAAAAACAGATTTAGCAGTTGAACAGTGCATGTTCATAGGCGATCTGCAGCTTGCTGAAATTCAGGTAGGTATTATTGCACATGGCGATTCAGTCAGAGTGGATCATTGTATTTTTTACGGAGCCAATAATTCGGTTGTATATTGGCACGATCCGGGGAATGGTATAAAAACCGGAAATAGCATGACAAATTGTATAATTTACGGTGCAAGTGAAAGCGCTGTTTACCCATGCTACCCTGACAAAGATTTTGTTTTTAAAAATAATGTAATCTCAAACTGTAAAATTTTCTGGTCAATATGTCCGGAATTCAATACAGCAAATTATTCAATTGATAGTTGCGTAGTTCTAAACTGTAAGATCTATACAGGAAATGGCGAAAAGCCCGTAGATTTTAAGCTGAATGAGTCGAATACAGTAAAAGAAGGTGAAATATCACTCCGGATGATCAATACTATATGGGAACCATGGCCAAAAGATCATTTGCATGTCATTCCCAATACACTCGGATACAATCTGGGGGCAGGAATTTTTAAAAACAAAAAGTAATACTTATCCGAACTAAAAGCGATTTTTAATCCACGCTGATATTTAAGAGAATGTGAAAGCTTGGGTTAAAAATTCAAAAAAACCAAGATCATGAAAAAAACTATTTTATTAAGTCAATTGTATTTCATTTGTTATTTGTCACTTCATGCTCAGGCAGTATATGTCGATTGTAATTCCGGTGACGATGAAAACCCCGGAACTAAAGAAGCCCCGCTTTATTCGATTCATAAAGCAGCAGAACTTATCAAAATCAATGATAATACTACATATTCCGTTAAAATTAATCCCGGAATTTATGTTCTTGATAGTACTTTAAAAATCTCAACCAGCAAGGATATTACTGATAAACGGATCGTGTTTGAAGCCTGTATTCTTCCTGATGATACCTCATGGAGTCCGGAAAAAATGCCTGTTATCCTAAGCAGGTCAGGAAAAGGAGAGATACCGGAATTCTATAACTTAGTTGCAGCTTTTTTAGTTGATGCAAGCCACGTTACTATCAGGGGATTAAAATTCAATGGATATTCCTATCCAAATAGCCGATACTTCCCTATCGCCAGATTTAACAAAGAAAAAACCGATTTACAGGTTGAGCAGTGTATGTTTGTAGGCGATGAACATGCATCGCATATACAGGTGGGTGTAATAAGTCATGGGAACGGGGTAAACATCAGTCATTGTATCTTTTACAATGCAAAAAATGCGGTCGTTTTCTGGGAAGATTCAGGAGATACTCTTAAGACCGGTAATCGCTTTACAAATTGCATAGTTTATGGTGCATTCCAAACGGCCATATGGACCTCATGGCCTGACAAAGATTTCGTATTCGAAAATAACATTATAACAAACTGCAAACATGCCTGGATTAAAAACTATTTCAATGAATCGAAATATACCCTGAGTAATTGTATTATGGTAAACAATCAATACTACCAGGCAATTGCCGATAATTCGGGCGTTAATCCGAAAGATTTTGATATAATTGAGAATCATGTAATAAAAGAAGGTGAAGTTACATTACGACTTATAGATTGGATCGATTCGCCTTTACCCAAAGATTACCTTCATGTTTTTCCCAATACACTCGGATATAATCTGCATGCCGGACTTTTTAAAAACTGATAAAAAATAATAATGAAAATTCATTGTATTATTGTAATCCCAACTCTGGTCAGTTTAATGCTGTATTCGAATCAATTCCATAATAAAAAATTCAGATGGGACATACGATGCTGAAGTAAAATGATTTATTCATACTTATATCCGGACTTAATAAAATAAATTTTATGTTTACATGAATTTCCTATAGAAATATATTGGATCAGGATCAAAAGACAATAGTGATTTGTTAAAAAATCAGAAAAATAACTACAAAAAAAAATATGATCGCAAGAATTTGGCATGGGTATACATCCTTTGAGAATGCCGACAATTATGAAGACTTGTTGAAAAATGAGGTTTTTTCTTCCATTGAGGATAAAAAGGTTAAAGGATACAGGAAAATAAGTCTTTTAAAACGTATACTGAAGACTGAGGTTGAATTTATCACGATCATGCTGTTTGATAACCTGGAAGCTGTTAAGGAATTTGCAGGCGAGGATTATGAAAAATCGTATGTCCCCGAAAAAGCAAGAAGAATTCTTTCACGGCACGATGAATCGTCACAGCATTATGAAATCATTCATGAAATTGAATATTAGCAGGCACGTAATGCCGTTAGGGTGTCATTGAAATATTGAGATTTGTAAGTGCCACATACCGTGGATCAGACATGTCTCTATTAATTGAATGTACCCCCTAAAATTGGATGAACAAAGTATTTTAAGACAACAACAACCTTAATAACTGCATTTAAATCCTCCTTATCTTGTGTCAATACTTTTTTTGTTTTGACATATCATCATTCTCCCTAAAATATAAATGCTAATTTTGCATGAACCGGCACCGGAAAAACTGTGGTGACCTAAGTAATACAGATCATGATCAATGAACTCCACCGCTCATATCATTACCTGGATTATCTGGTGAAATCGAAACACCGGAAAGGTCATGGAATCCATCCTCCATTTGTATACGAATTCGTAAGCAAGGTTCTGTTCGACCGGAAAACCTATCCCGAATATACGCTTATTAATAGTATCATTAATGAACTGAAGGCAAATAAAGAAGTACTATCCATTACCAATATGGGAGCAGGTTCGGACCGTTTTGCAGGCGAATCGCGAAAAATCAGTGATCTGTTAAGCAAATCATCGCTGCAGCCCCGTTATGGTAAACTGCTCTTTCGTATAGCCAATTATTATAAACCTGAAACTATTATTGAATTTGGCACTTCTATAGGTTTAAGTGCGCTTTACCTGGCAAAAGGAGCGCCGCAGGCCCGTATTGCAACCATTGAAGGTGACACTTCCCTTTGCGAATTTGCCCGCTCGGTATTTAAAAAACACCAGGTCGGAAATATCAAAGCTATTAACGGACTTTTCGATGAATATCTGAGTTACTTTGAAAAAAATTATCCTTCTCCCGAGCTGGTATTTATTGATGGGAATCACAGCTATGAAGCTACACTCCGGTATTTCGATCATTTTTCGGAACGCATAGAGAAAGGATTCCTTATCATCGACGACATTAACTGGTCGGCTGGCATGCACAGAGCATGGAATGAAATCCGGAACGACAGCAGGGCCATTGTTACCATTGACCTGTTTTCCATAGGAATTGTCATAATTCGTAAAATGATCACACCCGGACATTTTATGATTCGGTTTTAAGAAATCGGATAATCCTGACTATTAATACATCAGCTGATTCGGATAGGGAAAAAGTTTATACTTTTTGTAATCTTCCTTGATCGTATAAAAATAATAGATCAGCGAAATTTCATGTGCCCCTTTGTAATTGGTCGGGGTTCTGTTCACAACAAAATCGTAAGAATAGGCTATTGAAAGTATATCATTTCGGTAACCGGCCATCAGATTAACTGATGAAACACCTTCCGATAAATACTGGTTGTAAACCGAATTGAACCGGTATTGTATACCCCAGAATACAGGCCTCATAAAAGCGTTTATTCCAAAACTGAGAATTTGAAAATCACCATTTTTAAAAAACGATGCCACGGGTCCAACATTGGAATATGGTTCTATTTCACCATATCGTGTGAACATACGTTTAGCCTTTTTGCCTTTATCAATAGGAAACAAATATCCTATTGTTGTTGAAAAAAGCAGGGGAGTCCGGCTTTCAGTGCCGGCATAATCAACAACCGGACGGTTAATATTATCGGAGGCTATGGATAGCCAACCCTGTTCATAGTATATTGCCAGACCTGCTGAAAAACCTGCATAAACAGCTTTTTCGTTAAGGGAAGGTTCATGGGTAGGATTACCGGTATAACCATATCGATCATACTGGTCGGGGAATTTGTAAGTGCTGGCATGGGTATTTATGGTATTTAGTGAAATTCCCAGTCCACCTTTTACCCACACTTTTTTAAACAGTAAGATTGTATGTGAAAAATTTGATCTCATCTGTGTTTCGCTGAATATCGAAGTGCGCCGGTTAATATATACTCCGATCCCTGAACGATGATTCTGCAGCTTATGATCAAAAGAAAAGAGTGTATTAGTGATCAAAAGGTTCGATACGGTAGGTTGTATCCTTTCGTTAAGCTGTGCCTGGGCAAAACGCGTATCGCCGGCCATTGAAGGATTATAAAACGAATTAGCTGAAAAATAATGTGTAAATATATTTTCCTGTCCCGATAATAGCAGGGAAAGAACCGACAGACTGAAACTGAAAAGTGTCTTTTTTAATGAAAACAGGCACATTGATCAACGTATTATGGTAACTATTCCTGATGCATTTCGTGGTATTTTGTCACTACTATTATACGTGGCATACCAGTGATAACTTCCTTCAGGAACATCGTTGCCCCCATGCGTACCGTCCCATGGAGGATCCTGTCCGCTTCCTCGATAAAGTATTATACCCGAAGGAGAATAAATTGATAAGTCCAGTTCAGTGTAAAATCCAAAAATCTCAAGATAATCGTTTATTCCATCACCGTTAGGAGTAAAAGCTTCAGGGACAAAAATATCTGTAACACAATTATCTTCAATAACTACAGTACCCGTATCGGTACAGCCATACTGACTGGATTCTATATAAGTATAATTGCCGGCCGTATATAATTCAACTGATGTTCCGGAATAATCCAATTCGGGCCATAATAAAACGCTATTGGCACCTGTCTGAATTTCAATGAGCACATATTCCTCCAATTCAAAACATATTGCAGTATCTATCAACTCCATGACGTCTGGTTTTTCATATACTGTAACCGGAAGTGATGACCATAAACTTGTGCACTGACTGGCAGCATCGAATAATCTCAGCCTTACCTCGTGTGTTCCCGGTTCGATCCATGTAACTGAAATAAACGAACCCTCGTTGTTCACACCTTCAACATAGTTGGCACCTTCAGGAATAAGCCATTCCGCGGATAACTCAGTTGGATCTGTCGAATAAATGGTAGAATCGTTTTGACAGAAATTTGTTTCTCCGTATATATCTGGTTGTGTAATAATAATAATCTCATATTTCGCAGTAATCTCAATAATAGCCTGACAATTCGCATCGGTCAGATCCATTGTTTCAATAACCAGGTTTTGATCTATAGGAAAAGTATACGTGTATCCCTCGAGGTAAAGGGTATACGGTTGTCCGTTTACAATATAATTTAACACAAACGGAGGTTCTCCGGTAAAATGTGCTGTGAGGGGGTTCAGCTCTTCTGAGCTGCAAACACTGCCTCCTCCGGTAAAATATACCTCAGGCGCGTCCCATACCTCAACAATAATGGAATCATTAATATTACTTACTGTTGTTTGCGAGTCTCCATAACCTGTAATATAATATGTACCTTCTTCGGAAAGTTCTAATATAATTTCGTTCCTCGTAGAAGTTGCCTGATATAACTGATCTTCGAATTCATAATTAAGAAAAACCGGTGGTAAACCTGAAATTGTTATATCAACAACAGCAATGTCTCCTTCACAGATCGAATATATATGTTCGGGAATATATAACACCGGAGCTGATTTATTTTCAGCAGGATGTGTTACGACAGTGATGCAACAAACACCCAGGAATAAAAACTGAAGGAAGTTAAACATCGATATTTGTGATAATTTAAGGTTGTTAGATCATTGGAAAATTCATACTATTTGAATAACTACTTGATCTATCTCCACAAAAGATTTGAAAAAATAATCCAAAGTTTCATAACGAGTTAACATTGAGCGCATTGCTTTGTTGATTTATTTTGCTTTACCGGATTGATTAAAATTGGCTACAATATACTTAAATTAATCCGACAAAAACATTTTCTTCGCATTTGAGTTATTGTTAAAAGCTTAATAATGAAATTAGTTATAAAAATGTTTTGTTTATATTATGCCTTTAAAAATGAAAATCTATACAAAAACAGGAGATAAGGGTTTAACTGCACTTCTTGGAGGAGAACGCGTATCCAAAACCCATCTTCGTATCGAGGCTTATGGAACCGTTGACGAGCTTGTGGCAATGGTAGGGGTAATTCGGGATCATATCCAGATTCAAGCCATTATTGATGATCTGGTATTTATTCAGGATCAACTCATGGTCTGTGCCTCAATTCTGGCGACCGATGATGACCACAACGAGACAAATACCATGAAACTTTCTGAAGAAGCTATCGTATGGTTAGAGAAAAATATAGATGCTATGGATGATAAACTGCCTCCGCTCAAAAGATTTCTTTTACCCGGGGGGCATCCTGCTGTTTCGTTTACACATCTTGCCCGTACCATATGTCGCAGAGCCGAACGCCGAATTATCAGCCTTTCGGAATCTATCGTTATACCGGGTATAATTATTCAGTATTTTAACCGTTTATCCGACTACTTGTTTGTCCTGTCGCGCTACATTTCGCATGAACTAAAAGTCAGGGAAATAACATGGCAACCAAAGTTGGATAAGTAATATAAATTTTTAAATTTGCAGCACTTTTGAATAAAACAAAATCTCGGATTTATGTATTGGACACTTGAGTTAGCCTCAAAGCTAGAGGACGCACCCTGGCCAGCTACAAAAGATGAGCTTATTGATTTTGCAATACGTTCGGGTGCTCCGTTGGAAGTTATTGAAAATTTACAGGAAATTGAAGATGAAGGGGATATTTATGAAAGTATAGAAGATATCTG
>CAYUAV010000165.1:0-7482 GCA_964442665.1 uncultured Bacteroidales bacterium | reverse complement strand
AAGCTGACAAAAGGCTTTCATAGTTGATGACAGAAAAAGCAAAGCGAAAAAGATTGTTCTCATAACGTACATTAGTTAAAATGATGAAAGACAAATTTTCCGGATCAATTTAACAATTCTGTGTGAAAAACCCAATATTTATATTGTAATTCGGTACTGGTTGGAATTATAGTTCTTTGGTAAAACTTTAATGAATGTCAGGAAACTGAGGCAACCTTTTGCCTGAAAGTTCGTCTTTAATACAGATCAAAAAAAAGATTATGAAATATTTTTTCAATCGGGCAACATTAGCTGCACTGACCTTTTTTTTGGTCAATTGTTCGGAAAAGCAGCTCATGGAAGCAAATCCTTTACCTCCTGTCGATTATAGTTCCCTCTGTTTCGAACACTCGATGAAAGGATGGGAATTATACAGCTGGCCTAACGGTAACGATTGGAATTACTCTGTTATCGTTGGCACGAATATGCTGAAAACATACAGTATGGTCACTGAGAACCCTGTATCGGTAACGGGAGCCGGTTCGCTGGAAAAAATACTGGAGCATATGCCCGAAGGGGAAGAAATTGCATGGATCGGTGAAGGCTGGCTTTCGCAGATATGGACAGATGATTCCAGGGATCTGATGCTGCCGCCGGAAGATATTGTTCTGGAGATCAATCAATACTGCCAGGAGAAAGGGCTGTTATTGATCATAGCATATTAAAAATTAGAAAGATTGAGTCTGTTCTTTTATGACTACAAATTAATTTTAATATTCCGGAATATATACGTGTGTTTGAATTTCAGACGATCAATATTGTTAGCGTTTTAATACATTGAACTCTGAATTCCAAACTTTGAACTCAAATCAGTACTGCTCTTTCTCGTTGGGGAAATTCAGATTTTTAATGTCGTCGATATAGTTAGAAACAGCTTTGTTGATCTCCTGGTTGAGGTTATGGTATCTTCGAAGGAAGCGTGGTGAAAATTCCAGGTTAATACCCAGCATATCATGTAATACGAGGATTTGTCCGTCGACTTTGTTTCCTGCTCCTATTCCGATTACAGGAATTTTTAACGCTTTAGCCACTTTTGCACCCAGTTTTGCCGGTATTTTTTCAAGGACCAGACCGAAAACACCTGCATCTTCCAGAATATGAGCGTCTTCTATTAGCTTTTTTGCCTCCTCTTCAGTTTGAGCCCTGACTATATAGGTTCCGAATTTATGGATAGATTGGGGCGTAAGTCCGAGATGTCCCATTACAGGAATACCCGCTGAAAGAATACGAATTACAGATTCCTGCACTTCTCTTCCGCCCTCCATTTTTACGGCATGGGCACCTGTTTCCTTCATGATCCTGATCGCTGAAGCCAGCGCTTCTTTCGAATTTCCCTGGTAGGTTCCGAATGGCAGATCAACCACAACCAGTGCACGTTTTACAGCCTTGACCACACCGCTTGCCATATAGATCATTTCATTAAGTGTAATGGGTAAAGTGGTTTCATGGCCCGCCATTACATTGGAAGCAGAATCACCGACAAGAATGACATCAATGCCGGCTTCATCCAGTATTCTGGCCATGGAGTAATCATATGCTGTAAGCATAGCAATTTTTTCTCCCCTGAGTTTCATTTCATTGAGAATATGTGTGGTAACAATTTTGGCTTTAATACGTTCCGGCATGTCTGTGATTTTAGTTACAGGTACAAAGTTTATAAATAAATTCGGAGAACTGACATCCTATTTTCTGTTTTTCTTAGTCTCGTTATAATCCTGTCTTTTTGTCATAAAACTGGTTCATTACTAAAATATGGCCTCGCAATCTGACAGAAATTAGGAAAATTCGGTGGTTGGCATAATCATTGAGAAAAATACGTAGAACTGACAAAAAAAGAAAATAATAACCATAAAAGAGTATAAAAATGGGTAAAATAATAGGAATCGATCTAGGAACCACTAACAGTTGTGTTGCAGTTATGGAAGGTAACGAACCGGTTGTTATTCCGAATAGCGAAGGAAAGCGGACCACACCTTCTATGGTTGCGTTTATTGAAAAAGGTGAACGGAAAGTAGGTGATCCGGCTAAACGACAGGCGATCACAAATCCGCACAAAACTGTTTTCTCTATAAAACGATTCATGGGTGAAACATTTGATAAGACCCAAAAGGAAATAGCACGTGTGCCCTATAAGGTTATTAAGGGAGATAATAATACACCACGGGTAAAAATTGATGATCGGAATTATACACCTCAGGAAATATCTGCCATAATTCTTCAGAAAATGAAAAAGACAGCTGAAGATTACCTTGGCCAGGAAGTAACTGATGCAGTTATTACCGTTCCGGCCTATTTTAGCGATTCACAGCGCCAGGCTACCAAGGAAGCCGGTGAAATCGCCGGTTTGGTAGTAAAGAGGATTATAAACGAACCAACAGCAGCATCGCTGGCATATGGACTTGATAAGAAAAATAAAGATTTAAAAATTGCCGTATTCGACCTTGGCGGAGGAACATTTGATATTTCAATTCTTGAACTGGGTGATGGTGTTTTTGAAGTAAAATCAACAAACGGAGATACACATCTCGGAGGCGATGATTTTGATCAGGAGATTATCGACTGGCTTGCAGCCGAATTTAAAAAGGACGAAGGTGTGGATCTGAAAAAAGATCCCATGGCACTACAGCGACTTAAAGAAGCCGCCGAAAAGGCCAAGATCGAACTCTCCAGTTCCACACAAACAGAGATCAATCTGCCATATATTATGCCTGTTGACGGCATTCCCAAGCATCTTGTAAAAACACTTACCCGTGCTCAATTCGAAAAACTTTGCGATAAGCTGATACAGTCAACTGTAGAGCCCTGTAAAACAGCACTGAAAGATGCGGGGATGTCACCTTCCGATATCGATGAGGTGATACTGGTTGGAGGTTCAACACGTACGCCTGCAATTCAGGAACTGGTTGAAAAGCTTTTTGGCAAGAAACCCTCTAAAGGAGTTAATCCCGATGAAGTGGTAGCAGTTGGAGCAGCCATCCAGGGAGGCGTTCTGACCGGGGAAGTAAAGGACGTATTGCTTCTCGACGTAACCCCGTTATCATTGGGTATTGAAACCATGGGTGGTGTTATGACACGGTTAATTGAAGCAAATACCACAATACCTACTAAGAGGTCTGAAACATTCACTACAGCTGCCGATAACCAGCCCTCGGTTGAAATACACGTGTTACAGGGTGAACGGCCTATGGCAGCCGGGAATAAAACTATCGGGCGTTTCCATCTCGATGGTATACCACCAGCTCCGCGAGGTATACCCCAGATTGAGGTCACCTTCGACATTGATGCTAACGGTATTCTTCATGTATCAGCAAAGGATAAAGGAACAGGGAAAGAACAAAGTATCCGTATCGAAGCTTCATCGGGTCTTACAGAAGATGAAATAAAGCGAATGCGCGAGGAAGCCAAAGCAAACGAAACAACGGATAAAGAGGCCCGTGAACGTGTTGATAAGGTAAATGCAGCCGACAGCCTGATTTTTCAGACGGAAAAACAGCTAAAGGAATTTGGTGATAAAATTCCGGGTGATAAAAAGGCACCGATCGAAAAAGCACTGGCTGAGTTAAAAGAAGCACACAAAAGTCAGGATATTGCTGCAATTGATAAGGCAACTGCTGAGCTTAACCAGGTATGGCAGGCAGCATCACAAGAAATGTATAATGCCACACAACAGGCACAAGGTGCCCAACAACAGGAAGAAACGGCCGACAGCCAACAGTCGGGAGATAAAAAAGACGGTGATCAGGAAGTTACCGATGTCGACTTTGAAGAAGTGAAATAACTGATCAACTACTCCTTTTCACAAAGAGGCCGGAAGTTATCTTCCGGCCTCTTTTCATTTGGCTGGATTTATGATCCCTTTCCTCAAAAAGTTTTTGCTTTGAATATTAAAATATAAATTTTACTAGTCAGAAATGGACTATATACCGGTCGGTTTTTAAAACTCATAATGATATCCAATGGAGAATCCCAGAGGTCCTTTCGCAGGACGTTCCTCGGCAGGTGAACTTTTTTATGCATTCCATGCTGCCTGCGACCAGAACGCATAGCGTAAAAAACAGATCTCAAAACCATGCCGGCTGGTTTTTTTATTCCTGAATTCCATACCCGCTCCAACCGACGGACCATAATACTGGTTCACATCATAGTAATCGCCAACCACTACCTGCACCAGATTATAGCCGTACATGACTTCAAGATAGGGTCGGAACCTGTGATCGGTTGTTTTTGGAATAATATGCCATGCCGCACCCACATTATAACCGATGCCGCCATTAATACCCACTCCGACAAATCCGGAAATATTCGGGATTGGAGCATAGGAAAAATGCATGCCTATCCCTCCATATTCGTAGCCGAGGCCTGCACCGATCTCAAATTTGTAAGCTTCTTTTGCCGGATTACCTGCCTGACAAAAAATACCCAGAGTAATCGACATACATAGAATTGATAAAATAGTCTTTTTCATGATCAAATATTTTTGTAGGTTAAAAAACAGGAAATACGTCAGTCGATTTCCCTGTTTGATCATGAAATGACAGTTTCATTTGAAACGTTACAAAAACGATTCCGAATGAATTTTAAAACTAATGTGAGACAGTTGAAAAATTGCAGTATCGAATTATACAGGTTTCGATGATATTTTTTAGCACAGGTATTAGTCTGACACTTCAGATACCAGCCTGAATACCCGAAATGAATGAGGTTTCAGAATAATTTCAAATACATTTTTCTCCGTTATCTTTGATGAACCCCAGCCTCCTCCGGCCGGTTGAATATCCCCGGCAATACTCATACCGGATTGAAGATCCTGTAAACGGGTTATACCGTTACCTGTAAAGATCTTTACCGGAACAGCCTCATCATGGAATGACTCTGCGATCAGTGTATTATTATCATATAAAAATAAACTTATGTTTCCGGGTCCTCCCAGTTGTGCGATCTGGTTTTCTCCCAGCAGGGTCCGTAGCCGGTTCAAAACAGGTTCAGGCAGATCGTACAGATCGGCGAAGTTATCGGGCACGGCCAAAACAAAAAGTTTTCCGCCTGCGTAACCAGCTTCCAGGAGCAGCGGACAACCATAAGGGCCGCTGATGGCCGATATAACATCCCACGAATCATTAGTCAGGTAACCGATTTGTGGCAGGAGTATTTCTTTTTCAGAAGGTATCCGTTTGCGGTCGATCACATACTCATTTACAAGAATTTTATTATCGGTATAGCGGAATTCGGCAATATCTTTTATACCCATATCTTCTGTTGCTTTGAGAAGTCCCGATGTAATGATCACAGTTTTTTCCCCGGTCAAACTTTTCTTTATTTTCGAGACGAGCTGCGGGTCGAAGGTTGCATCTTCCGTAAGGAGAATAACAGATTCTTCACCGGGATAATCAGGTACCATCTCAATGGGTATACCGGCCATGCCCAGGAAGGAAGGAAGAAAATCTTCACCTGTCGAATGGTAAGGCCGGTAACATTTAATACCGGTCGGCTTTCCCAGTTCACCCAGGAAGGTATCTGTTTTTCCGAAAGTATATCCGGCAGCACGGGCTATGGTGAAGGGTATTTCCTTTTCAACAGGTTGCATTAATTCTTCCAGGTCGAAACTGGTATTTTGTCCCTGCCAGGGAGCCGGAGGAAACTGTGATAAAGGCCGTTGCAGCTGCCGGAAATCGAAAAGGGTAATTTCCGGAGCTTTTGCAAATAACGTCAGCCAGAGCTGTTCCCCATACCTGTCGAGATAAATTGAACCACCCGTATCGACCCAGCCGCCCAGGTTACCACCCGGCTTTATATTTTCAAAATACCTGAAGATCGAGTATCCGTGATAAGGTTGCAAATGTTGAGGGCTGGAAAAAGCATCACGGGTTTCGGTACCCGTATAAATACCGTCGAATAAAACAGGTTCAGTTTCAAGGTTGAATCCCAAATCCTGAAAGTGCTCATACCAATTCGGGAATTTTATGACTACTTTCACCCCGGGATTTATTTTTCTGGCAGGATTCAGGATAAGATTTTCGGCAGCTTCCGTCATCAGCTGCAACCGGAATTCAGTCCATGACCTGTCGCCTTTGGCAGCAATACATCTTTCGCATTTGCAGTTCGTAAAGAAAAAATCATCGAGGATTATTTCATCAAAATGTCTTGCCGTATATTCGATGATTTCCTGCACTTTCTGACGGTCTTCAGGAGTACTGTAACAGAATGTCTGAAAACGATCCGGCTCATAAACGGTATAGGTTATACCACCTGAAGTCTTCACACCCCTATCGGTAAAATATTTTTTTACCATTTCCAGGGTGTCTTCCTGAACCATAACCAGGTCGCGATGGGTTTCCAGGTATATTTTATCGACGTGTACCTGGTTTGTAATATCGGTCCAGATGGAATCGAGCCACTTGAGATCACTCATTTTTTTTACTTCGTATGAGCGGACATAAACGGCGACTTTAAAATTGTGATATCCTGTCTGAGAATATCCGGTCACATATAGGAATGAAATAAGAAAAAGGATTGAAGTACCTCTGGTAAGGGATCTCATAGGCAGGATTTTAAGGTTAATGAATAGAAATAAAGATAATGAATTCTGTATTATTTCAGGATACCCTGTAAGAACTTGTATCTGTTAAAATTTTCCTTAATTATCACGATAATAAAATCACACCACAGTTATTAAATTATTATTACACCAGGGTTAGCAATGTCCACACAGCACAAATGCTGTCTACTACTCCGAACATAATGACCATGGATTTTGCTTTCTTTAGGATTACTAACACCAGGAAACTCAGAAGAATGAAGAATCTGCCATAAACAGTAGCCCAGAAGAAGGGTAACAGGTCATTTTGTGCAGCGATAAGATAGTAATATCCTAACAAGACTATCACAGCTCCAAGGATTCTGGGCCAAAACTCAGTAGTTTTTTCAAATTTTAATATTGGTAATACTAC
Source organism: uncultured Bacteroidales bacterium (assembly GCA_964442665.1). Classification (GTDB taxonomy): domain Bacteria; phylum Bacteroidota; class Bacteroidia; order Bacteroidales; family UBA10428; genus UBA10428. The sequence goes on along the minus strand of CAYUAV010000165.1, from coordinate 496 downwards.
ATTGGGTATGATCAGGAAGGTTGTTCCTACTACCAAAAGATAGATACCAAAAATGAAAATACTAAGTGCTGTTGGATTCATTTTTACCTCCTTTTTTATAGTAAAGATACTGTGGTGTGATATGGGGTTTTTAAGATTTTCTACCCACCTTCTCTAAACTAATAATAAGCAAGATAGTAAATTACATGTGCCGATAAAAATAATTATAAACTGCATTCGCTTTCACATGCTTGCAGCAGCGTTGGTACCTGTTTATACGGTTTCTTTTTTTGTGCTGTAAAAAATTATATTTAGTATCTTTCAACATGATGCTTCAGGTGCATGCGATCTATTTAAAAACATAATATCAGGATGAGAAAGTTACATACGATTTTTAAAAATTATACCATACGCAATCAGGTATTGACACTTTTAATAGCAGTAATTACTATTGCTGGCTGTAATAATGGGAATAGAATGAATGAGAAACTCCGGATCAACGATCTGGATTATTTCG
>CAYUAV010000164.1:0-7544 GCA_964442665.1 uncultured Bacteroidales bacterium | reverse complement strand
TGATTGATTTACAGGCTGTTAATGGTAATGAGGAAAATTCTTTGTTTGTCATTTTTCCGAATTGTATTAATATAGCAGCTTATTATGAAAAATCAGGGTTTAACAAGATCAAAATAACTATTATGAAATTATTAGAAAAAGATAAATGCAGGTATTCGCTGCTGGTGCCCACAAGCATGGGATTGCGAATCACTCCTGCCAATGGGCAACCTGTACACAGCAGCGATACCTACCTGTTGCAGGTTACCAGTGCCGAATCGAATGTAGCCAGTATTTCATCCTTCCTGGGCTTACCGGTGAAGGTATTGACCACATTTGTAAAGGGAAGTCCGATGTCACGTTTTATTAAAGATAACCTGCGAAGCCGGGGAATCGGGTTTGAAGGCATTGAATTGGAACAGGGAGGCCCCTGGGGATACCGGCATCAGATAAATATTGCCGACAGCGGTTACGGGTCGAGGGGCCCAAGGGTATGGAACGACCGGGCCGGTGAGGTAGGCAGAACTCTGAATATCAAAGATTTTGACCTGGAACGGATCTTTGGAAGTGAACGAGTACAAATAATTCATCTCTCAGGATTGATCGGGGCACTTTCGCCGCAGACCAGCGAATTTTGTCTTGAGCTTGCCAGGGCTGCTAAAAAATACGGAACCACCATTTCATTCGATCTGAACTACCGTGCCTCATTCTGGAAAGGACGGGAAAAAGAATTAAGCTCCATTTTTGCAGAAATTGCCAGTGTCTCTGATATACTCGTAGGAAATGAAGAAGATTTTCAGCTTTGCCTGGGAATAGAAGGTCCGGAGGAAGGAGGAAAGGGACTTTTGTCAAAAATTGACAGTTTTAAGGAAATGATAAAACGCGTTAAAAACGCCTATCCGAATACCTCTGTATACGCAACTACCTTGCGTGAAGTAGTAAATACGAACGAGCATTTATGGGGTGCGATTATGGCCCAGGGCATTAACTGGCATGTTGTTGAACCCCGGCCCAGTAAGGTTCTCGATCGGATAGGAGGCGCCGATGGTTTTGTAGGCGGATTACTATAAGCTATTTAAAGAGGCTGGGAACCTGAAAAGTGGATTCAGTTTGGATGGGCCAGCGGTGCACTTGCCACAACCTTCCTTACCGATTATGCTCAACCTGCCGATGAAGAGCAGGTCTGGAGTATCTGGCAGGGAAACGCAAGAGTTAAGAGGTAAGTTATACTAAATCCGGAAGCAGTATATAAAGCCTATTATGAAATATTTTCTTAGAAAAAATATTTTAATGCATTTTTTCTTCCAATTCTTTCTCCCGTTGCCTTCGGAAGTATCGTCTTATTAAAAAGTAGGCAATTACAATTATTACCGGAAGTACAAAGTAAACTATGATATTAATGGGAGTTAATTCAATAGGTTTGGTGTCTACGGGAGGATAATTGGTGGGTGACTGTGGAAAAGTGCTAAAGCCCAGTAGAACCACCAATATAAAGGTATTAATCAGTCTGAAGAGTAATAATTTGGTTTTCAAAGCGTATTGTTTTATATATAAATAAGCAATCGACATATAAAAAAGTTCAGAAATAAAAAATACTTATAACGAATTCTGATAGTATCAGAATTCTTCTAACAGGTTATGCTTTTATACTAATTATTGATTAACCTTCTGCTTTAATTATTCCGGAAATTATTCGAAATTAATGAATACACGGATTACTCTTATCCGAGACATAATAAATTGTAATTTTGTTCTTCAAAGGATTAACAGGAATAACTTGCAAGCTATTTTAAAATATTGTAGTAAATTAATAAGGGTTTTTACGACTATTTCCCTTCTTATTGTTTGTATACAAATTATTACAGGTCAGAACAATCAGATAATATTCCAAAACCTGCAAAACGGACTTTCAAATAAATTTATCCGTTGCATCCTGAAAGACAGTAAAGGTTTTATGTGGTTCGGCACCTATAACGGCCTGAATAAATACGACGGGACCAATTTTACCATTTATGAACATAATCCTGATGATAGTGCCAGCATTTGTCATAATGTTATTAACGGAATCTATGAAGACAGAGATCACAACCTGTGGATAGCAACTGCTGAAGGTTTAAGTCTTTACAATCGCGATTACGACAACTTTATCGACGTTAACAATCTGAAAGGAAATACGAATCATCTGAATAATGTATACCTTACTTCTATCTTTGTTGATCAGAATGGAATTGTCTGGACAGGGACGATTGGCGGAGGTTTGAATTCCTATAACAGAAAAACACAAACCTTTGAATATTATTCATTTTCTACCGCTGACGATCAAACCTCAGATTTTATTAATTGCATTACTCCCCTGAATGAGAAATTAATTTGGATCGGAACGCGTCGGGGACTTTTCCTCTTCGATATTTTAGACAGGGAACAACATACAATCCCATATCATCGGAAAGATAACATAGGATTGGAAAATAAGCATATTGTTTGCATGACTAAAGATAATTCTGATAATTTATGGATAGCTGATAAGGAAGGCAATCTGTATCGGTTAACAAATATTACAGGAAGAATACATATAGAACCATGTTTTCCTGCTGTTCAGGAAAAACTTATTATTCCCGGTCGTATCATAGCATTAAATTGTGACACGAGGAATAATCTTTATATTGGCAAAGAGAATTATGGTCTGCTGGTATATAATACCGTTACAACAATGACTCAATTTTATGCTTACGACGAAAAAAATCCAAACGGAATTGCCTGTAGTTCTATATGGTCAATTTATCCGGATAGTTTGGGCAAACTTTGGATAGGTACATATAATAAAGGTGTTTGTCTGTTCGATCCTTTTTACAAAAAGTTCGATAGCTATCAACGCAATCTATACCAGTCTGAAACTCTTGCTTCTGACAATGTGAAAGCCTTTTCTGCCGACGGAATTGGCCGGGTTTGGATTGGTACTGATGGAGGAGGTATTAGTATCTTCGATCCTGAGAAATACAGCTTTGTAAAAAGCTTATCAACCCGGACAAATCCCAAACTGAGTACCGACGCGGTAATGAGTATTATTCATGCTTCGGATGGTACTGCCTGGATAGGATGTTGGGCAGGAGGAGTCGACAGACTTGATATGAAAGCTGACAGGATAGTTAATTATTCCGTTACATCCAACGGGCCCGGCGACAACAATATACTTTGTTTATATGAAGATGATAATCATACAATCTGGGCGGGAACAGCAGGAAGTGGTTTGTTCCGTTTCGAAAAAGAAATCAATAAATTCCGGCAGGTTACCGATTCGGCTGATGGTATCTGTATACCTGTTTTCTCCTTTGTAACATCGGTTCTCCAGGATTCGGAAGGGAATATATGGGTGGGTACTCTGTATGGTTTGTTTTCACTTAAGGAGTTATCTAACGGAAAATATACATGTCATGAATTCTATTATAACGATACTAGCAATAGTATCAGCAGTAACAGGATTACTGTGATTTTCGAGGATCATAAAAACATATTATGGTTCGGCACATTCGATAATGGATTGAACCGTTATGACAAAAAGAATAATACATTCACATCCTATCAGAAGAAAGATGGTTTGGCAAGCAACACCATTTGCGGAATTCTTGAAGATAAGCATAGTTGTTTATGGATTAGTACAAACAGGGGTATTACGAAATTTGATCCGGAAAACAGAAAATACCAGGTATATTCAAGTAACGACGGACTGGTAACTGATGAATTTAATACCGGGGCATGTTTAGGAATAGCAGGTAACAAATTGTTTTATGGTGGCGATAATGGTTTTAACATTATAAATCCAGAATATATACCGGTGAATCCGGTGAGGCCAAAAATGTATCTTACTGGATTACTGATTGACAACAAAATCATAAAACCTGGTAAGAACTCACCTTTGATAAAAGATATTAGTAGTACCCGAAATATAACGCTAACACACTACCAGACTTCTTTCGCCATAGAATATGCTGGAGTTGGTTATACCAGAACCTCAGAAAATCATTATAAATACAAACTTGAAGGTTTTAACAAAGAATGGATTGATGCTGACAATAATACCAGTGCAGCCTATACAAATGTACCTCCCGGAAAATACAATTTTCTGGTTCGAGGAGCCAATAATGATGGCGTTTGGAGTAATTTACCCGCCCGGCTTCAGATTCAAATAAAACCTCCTTTCTGGAAAACATGGTGGGCGTATATCTTCTATGTAATTCTTATTTCATCCGCACTTTACCTGGGATTTCAGTTGCGGATCGATCGTATAAAAATAAAAAATTCACTGGCTATGGAACGCATGGCCCATGAGAAAGACCAGGAGCTGGCACAGGCAAAATTGCAGTTTTTTACCAATATTTCACACGAGTTGCGGACGCCATTAAGCCTTATTTTAGGTCCGCTCGAAAGCATCCTGAATTCCGAAGAGGGGAGCACCAAAATAAAATCAAAAATACAGATTGTACAAAAGAATGCCTCACGTTTGATGCAGCTTGTAAATGAACTGATGGATTTCCGTAAAATTGAGAACAGGAAAATGAATTTGAGAGTTCAGGAAACTGACATTTCGCAGTATATCTCGGAAATAGCATCCTGTTTTAATATGGCTTCCCGAAAAAAAAATATTGATTTCACAGTTATTCATTCAGAAAAAAATATAAAGGGTTTTATCGACAGGAACAAACTGGAAAAAATTGTGAATAATATTCTTTCCAATGCCTTCAGGTATACTCCCGATGGAGGAACCATCAGTATCGTGACAAACATTGAATATCAAACATGTAATGACTTAAAAGAGAATGCTCCCATAAACAATACTTCAACTATTCGATACTGTAAAATTGAAGTTTATGATAACGGGAAAGGTATTTTAGCGGAGGATTTACCTTTTATTTTTGATCGTTTCTTCCAGGCAAAATCATCAGCTGATCAAGGTACCGGTATTGGCCTTACATTGGTTAAAAGCCTGGTTGATATTCATCACGGAACAATAAAAGCTAAAAGTATACCCGGACAAAAAACGGTCTTCACCATATGTCTGCCCATAGATAAAATAGCCTATGCTGACGATGAAGTTCATAATGGCACAATGGATATTACCGAATTTAGTTCTGGAAATACTTCCAGTACAGATGAGTTGCCTGAAATGCAGTTATCTGACAGTATAAAAACAGAAAAACCGGAACTGTTAATTGTTGAAGATAATGAAGAACTAAGAAACTACCTGGAAAATGAATTAAAAACCTCTTTTCGGATTTCAGTTGCACACAATGGGAAAGAAGGATTGGAGCAGGCCCTTTCAGGTATGCCCGATATGGTAATTAGTGATATTATGATGCCCGGAATAAATGGAATTGAACTATGCAGAAGGTTAAAAACCGATACAAAGACCAGTCATATACCCGTTATTCTTCTGACGGCAAAATCGGCAATCGAAGATCAGATTGAGGGACTGGAAGAAGGAGCCGATGCTTATATAACCAAACCTTTCAGCATAAGGATTCTCAAAGCTCAAATAAATCAAATGGTCAATAACAGGAAAGGATTATATTCCCGTTTCAGCCAGGATGTACACATCCTTCCTTCCATGTATGCCAGAAATAAACTGGATCAGGAATTTCTGGCGACTGTTATTAATTACATTGTTAAGAATATATCAAATAACCAGTTAGGTGTAGAACAATTAGGTGACACTATGAACCTGTCGAGAAGTCAGATATACAAGAAAATTAAAGCGCTGACCGGGAAAACAGCAGTTGAATTCATCCGCTGTATACGGCTCAAAGAAGCTGTAAAGCTAATGGAAACAAGGAAATATACACTTTCTGAAATTGCTTATGAAACCGGTTTCACTTCTCCTTCGTATTTTACCCGCAGTTTTAAACACCAATATGGCAAGGCTCCATCGGACTATATGAAAGTATAGAATATTCCTGCTTTAGATTTTATTCCTTTATAGCAATTAAAGTATATTCTTACTATAGTAAATGCTGCCATACAAATAACTTTTGCTCAATTCTGCAAAATTATTGCGTCGATAAAACTTTAGCATTATTATATTTTGAGAGGTGTTTATAAAAAAGTAAATATCAGATAAACAAATCATTTTCATTTATTATTTTTATTAAGATAGCCCGTTGTACAACTTCAGTAAATATAATGTGATGAAAAATATAATAATAATTATTATTCTATTATTTGTATTTATTAGGTTTGTTCAGGCAGATCAAAATGATGCCTACTTTGTAATACAGTTTATAAATGAATCCGTGAATATTACTATTGACGGACAGTTAGATGAATATAACAGTTATCCCTACCTAAGATTAAAACCTAATTCCCCTGATCATCTGACTCTCGGTGTTATTGACGACTCATTAGATTGCAGCGCTTATATCTGGCTTCTTTGCGATACAGGCAATTTGTACTTAGCCGGCAGAGTAACTGACGACATTATAATGAATGATATGAATGGAATGGACCTCTGGAACGGTGATGCTGTCTTGTTTTATTTCGGACTTTTTGATCAACGATTCAGTGGTCCTCCGCATACATGTTATTATACAGGTAATGAACCCGATTATCAAATAGGAGTTAGTTGTACCGGCTTAACCTATCTGTGGAGATGGCAGATTGGAGATGAAGGAACCACTATACCAGGCTGCCAGGTTTCAACGGTACAAAATAGCGATAACTGGACTTTCGAATTGAAGTGTCCTCTTTCCGGTTTTGCACAATGGGCAGACTCAGAATTCAGTCCTGAGCTTTGGATGATTTTACCATTTAATATCTTAATAGATGAAGATGATAATGGCTCAGGACGAGAAGCTCAATTATATTGGATGAATGATCCTTCAACGGAATATTCCCACGAACGACCTGATGTATGGGGAAGGCAGGTAGTTATTGCCGATACAAGTGCAGCATTAGCCGAAAAGCCTTTAATCACTAAATTTTTGTCAAGTTCAAATATAATATACCAGGGCGATATAATTACTCTTTCAGCCAGTGTCTTAAGTGAGGATGGCATCGCAAGTGTAAAATGCAATCTGAAAACAATAGGTAATTATTATTTAGATACCCTGGAATTACAATATGACAATGATGATAATTATGAAAATACATGGGTGGCATCATCAGATTTGGATCAATCAACAAATATATTAGTTGATATTGTAGCTGTTGATAATGATGGAGATACAACACAAATAAATAATGCTATAAGTTTTCAGGTATATAAACCTCTTATATTACTCGATGAACCTTATTACGGCGACAGTTATAAGGTTTATGACGATTCAAATATTGCTGAAATAAGATTAACAATTGAGCAAGACAGTCTGGATAAATTATATGCTCCCGGTAACGAAGGAAATAATAATTATATACCGGCAGATTTTTCGTTTATAAATGATAATATACCTTTAACAACTATTCCTAGAGTAGGAGTTCGACTTAGAGGAGCTATTTCCCGTTATTGTAAAAAAAGGGATTATAAAATCAGCTTTAACGAATTTGTACCCGGCAGAAATTTTTACGGACTCAGGAAA
>CAYUAV010000163.1:0-7564 GCA_964442665.1 uncultured Bacteroidales bacterium | reverse complement strand
TGGCTGCATCGCTGATGGAGATCTCCTTAATGGTCCCGGCTACTTTATCGCCTTGTACCGCACCTCCTCCGCCAAAGGCTCCGATAATGACATTCAGTAACGAACGGTTCATGGCGCGGCACATCAGAATGGTAAGAATAGTTCCGGCAGCGCCTACCAGTATACCTCCCAAAATCATTGCCTGGTTACTGTAGATAAAGCCGGCCATGGCAGCCGCGATACCTGTAAACGAGTTCAGAAGCGATATCACAACGGGCATATCGGCACCTCCTATCGGCATAACAAAAAATACCCCGTATATCAGGGCCAGTGCGAACAATATATAAACCAGGATTATTCCGTCGATAAATGGTTCCGGGCTGAAAAGGAGGTATACGATTCCGGCAATAAGAAAGAGCAGCATACCAAGATTGATATATTTCATTACCGGCGTACGCCAGTCTTTTATCCAGCCATCGAGTTTTCCATAGGCGATCATGCTGCCGCTGAATGCGATGCTTCCTATAACCAGTCCCAGCAGAGTTACGAGTGTCGAGCTGTTTTCGGGATTGGAATATTCCATAAGGGCCACCAGTGCTGAAGCTGCTCCGCCTGTAGCATTGTAAAACGATACCAGTTGCGGCATGGCAGTCATTTTAACCTTTCGGGCCACAACCGCACCAATAACAGTTCCGATGGCTATTACCAGAATGATCAGCAGGACATTAACCAGTGCAATCGGGTTGCCGTTCGGGTCGCGATGAAGTACTAAAGTAGTAATCATTGCCAGAAGCATGCCTGCCGCAGCCCACAGGTTACCCCTCCGGGCCGATTCGGGTCGGCTGAGTAATTTCAGACCGTAAACGAATAAAATAGCGGCTATCAGATAACTGAAATCGAGGATGATCTGGCCGTTCTGTATGCTATTTTCAGTCATATAAAACTTTCTCTGATGTGATCAATTTTTTTTCTTTTTCCGGAACATTTCAAGCATACGGTCGGTAACAACGAATCCTCCGGCCACATTCAACGTACCGAAAAGCACGGCCAGGATTCCCAGGACAAGTTCGAGTGAAAATCGGGTAAGGTCGGCATGACCCAGCAGGATTATACCTCCGATAATAATGACCCCGCTTACTGCATTTGCTCCCGACATCAGCGGCGTGTGGAGCACCGAGGGCACATGTGAAATAACTTCTATGCCCAGAAAAATGGATAATACAATAATGAAAATTTCCTGCTTGTATTCATTGAAATATAAAAGTACGTTTTCCATAACCGTTAATTTAAATCTTTCATTTCATTGATTTCACTCTTTCGTTCATAATTTCTCCCTTGTGAGTCAGGCATGTTCCCTTCACGATCTCATCCTCGAAATTCAGATGGATTTTTCCTTCTTCATCGATGATCAGTCTGAGGAAACTCATCATATTTTTAGCATACATGGTACTGGCATCGAGGGGCATATCGGAAGGATAGTCGGAATTACCTATGATAGTAATATTATTTCTGACAATAGTTTTTCCATCCTCAGTCAGTTCGCAGTTGCCTCCTGTTGAGGCAGCCAAATCGATAATCACCGATCCGCTTTTCATCTGATTTACTGTTTTTTTCCGGATAAGAAGGGGAGCTTTTTTACCGGGTATCTGGGCTGTGCAGATAACAACATCAGAAGCTATGGTACGGGAATGGATCAGTTCAGCCTGCTTCTTTTTGAATTCTTCGGTTTGTTCCACAGCATAACCCCCTGCCAAGGCATCTTCAGTGGCGCCCTCCACTTCGACAAATTTGGCGCCCAGGCTTTTAACTTCGTCCTTCACCGCCGACCGAACATCAAAAACTTCCACGACAGCCCCAAGTTTCCGGGCTGTGGCAATAGCCTGCAATCCGGCAACTCCTGCTCCCAGTATCAGTACTTTTGCAGGTTTTATGGTACCTGCGGCCGACATGAACATAGGAAAGAACTTAGGCAAATGCATGGCCGCATCAAGCACTGCCTTATATCCGGCTACCGTTGCCATGGACGAGAGTACATCCATAGTCTGGGCACGTGTTACCCTGGGCAATAACTCCATACTGAACGAAGTAATCTGTCGTTTTAACAGAAGTTGCACTAATTCCTTGTTAAAAAAAGGATTCATCGATGCAACTACTACCTGGTTTTCGGCGATCTTTTTCAGCTCTTCAATGCTGAAAGGATTTATCTTGAGCAGAAGATCAGCTTTTTTTAAAAGGGATTCCTTATCAGTTATCCGGACCCCGGCTTCCGAGAAGTCTTTGTCGGTAAACATAGCTCTGTCACCCGCATGGCTTTCAACCCATACATCGATTTTCAGATCCTTAAGTTGTTGTATTACCGGTGGCGTCAGAACCACCCTGTTTTCTTTTTCCTGTTCGCGTATGATTCCAACTATCATTTTACATGTTGCAATTCTGGTGACAAAATTATAGAATTAGCTTTAACCTGCAATTTTCTTTTCAGATTACCTTCGTCGTTAATAAAACCATTATTTAAATAAATTGTTTACCATTTGCAGGTGAATAGCCTAATTTGGCTTTTCGTTGTAAAAGTTTGCTAAATTTAAATGAACAATTTAGCATATAAATTGCGATACTATGGACGAATTTTCGTTTTTGGGAAGCAGTGAACCTGAGAACATCGAGATACTTTATAAACTATACAAGAACGATCCTGATACAGTTGATGATTCGTGGAAAAGGTTTTTCGAAGGATTTGAATTTGCACAAAAAAATTATTTTGATTCCGGCGAATCTCAGCAGCTACTTATCGATAAAGAATTCAAGGTACTTAATCTGATTGATAACTACAGACGCCGGGGTCATTTGTTCACGGAAACCAATCCGGTGCGTAAACGCAGAAAATATACCCCGACACTGGATATCGAAAACTCGGGACTGACAAATGACGATCTGGATATAATTTTTCAGGCCGGAAAGGAAATTGGTATTGGTCCTGCTTCACTGAGGGAGATCGTAGCATTTTTGCAGGAAACCTATTGCCGCTCCATCGGTACGGAATATATGTTTTTACGCAACTTTGCTAAAATAAGCTGGATCAGGGACAGGATAGAAACCACAAGGAATCAGACTGCATTCGTTGCAGGTGAGAAAAAGAGAATTTTCAATCTACTCAACCAGGCAGTTGTTTTCGAGCAGTTTATCCATAAGAAATTTGTCGGACAAAAACGTTTTTCTCTTGAAGGAACAGAGACGCTGATCCCTGCACTTCATTATCTTATTGAGGAGGGATCGGACCTGGGCATTTCGGAATTTACAATTGGAATGGCGCACAGGGGGCGTTTAAATGTATTGGGTAACATTATTAAAAAGCCCTATGAAAATATTTTCCAGGAATTTAATGCTGATGCCTATGATGATTCGGTAGCGCTCGGCGATGTTAAATATCATCTGGGTTATGGCAACAGATATACACTCGAAAACGGAAATACGATCGATCTGAACCTGGCCCCCAATCCTTCACATCTTGAAGCTGTTTCGCCTGTGATACAGGGAATTGCGAGGGCAAGGATCGATCATAAATACAAAGGCGATTTTACAAAACTGGCTCCCATACTAATTCATGGCGATGCCGCTATTGCCGGGCAGGGAGTTGTTTACGAAGTGGCACAAATGATGGAATTGAGCGGATACAGGACAGGTGGTACCATACATATTGTGATCAATAACCAGGTCGGCTTTACAACCGATTACCTCGATGCACGAAGCAGTACTTATTGTACCGACATAGCCAGGGTAGCCATGAACCCGGTATTTCATGTTAACGGCGATGATGTCGAAGCGCTTGTTCATACAGTAAAGCTGGCCATGGAGTACAGGCAGACCTTCTATACCGATGTGTTCATCGATATTCTTTCGTACAGGAAATACGGCCATAACGAAGGTGATGAGCCCCGGTATACCCAGCCTACGTTGTATAAGGCTATTGCCCGTCACCCTAATCCTCTTGATATCTATGCACAAAAACTGATAACAGAAGGTATATTGGATAAGGATGAGATTGATAACCTGAAGTATAATTTTAATGCTTTCCTCGAAGAAAAATTTGAGATCTCAAAAAATCTGGGAAAGGTTAAAATCCAGCAATTTCTGCGTGGTGACTGGAAAGATTTCAAATTTGCCGACCGGGGCGATTTTGAGAACCATTTTTCCAACGGGACTACTCTTGAATTATTAAAATATATCGGCGACAAAGTATGTTTATTGCCGGGAGATGAAAAATTTATTGATAAAACACACAAGATCGTATCGGAACGTAAAAAGATGCTGGATCGGAATAAGCTCGACTGGGCCATGGGAGAATTGCTGGCATACGGTACTCTTGTCTATGAAGGGTTTCCGGTAAGGATCAGCGGTCAGGATTCTGTACGGGGCACATTTGCGCACAGGCATGCCGCCCATGTCATTGAAGATACAAATAAAACATATACACCGCTGAAATTTATCAGCGACCGGCAGGCAAATTTTTCTATTTACAATTCGCCGCTAAATGAATATGGTGTTCTGGGTTTCGAATATGGATACGCTCTTGCTACGCCCAGAGGATTAACAATATGGGAGGCGCAGTTTGGTGATTTTCACAATGTAGCCCAGGTCATCATCGATCAGTATATTGCATCAGCCGAAGAAAAATGGGGACTTATGAACGGCCTGGTAATGTACCTGCCGCATGGTTTTGAAGGCCAGGGGCCCGAGCATTCCAGTGCACGTATCGAGCGTTTTCTTTCACTGGCAGCACGTAATAACATGCAGATTGTGAATCCTACAACACCTTCCAATCTCTATCACCTCTTACGGCAGCAGATGTTCCGCAATTTCAGGGTACCCGTGATTATTTTTACACCTAAAAGCCTGTTACGTCATCCCGAATGTACATCAACCCTCGAAGATCTTGCCCGGGGCAGTTTTCAACCGGTTATTGATGATATGGATGTGGATACGGATGAAGTCCGCCGGATCGTTTTCTGTTCGGGGAAAATATATTACGATTTACTGAAAAGGAAGAAGGAACTGGATGCCCGCGATATTGCTCTGATAAGGATTGAACAACTTCATCCTTTTCCGAAAGTAAACATACATATCATACTTTCGAAGTATAAAAATTCACTACTGAACCTGTGGGTGCAGGAAGAACCGGCCAATATGGGTGCCTGGCGGCATGTGTCGCATGAGTTCGGAGGTATCGAGATCTATCCTATAGCGCGGCAACCCAGCGGAAGTCCGGCAACAGGATTATTGAAAATTCATACCATGCAGCAGGAAGAAATTATCGGAAAAGTATTCCGCGGATGTATATGCGAACTTAATCTGAAATACTGTGGATTGCAGTGTAAAGACGGCAGTACAAGGCAGGAAATTCTCAAGCAATATAAATATTTTATGGAAAAGTAACTGTTATGATTATCGAAGTCAAAATTCCCTCTCCGGGAGAATCCATAACCGAAGTCGAACTAGCCAACTGGCTTGTTGAAGATGGCGATTATGTGCAAATGGATCAGGAAATTGCCGAGATCGAATCGGATAAAGCCACTCTTCCGCTTATTGCTGAAAAACCGGGCAAAATAAAAATACTGGTTAAAACCGGTGAAACAGTGAAGGTAGGTACTGTTGCATGTACAATTGATACGTCGGTGAAGGGAGATACAGTAAAGAAATCCCAGGACAAGGCTAAAAGTGAGACTAAAGCTGATATTGCAGAGAAGGATAAGGTCCGTGATATGGCTCTTCAGACGGAAACCCAAATAGAGTCCACTGTTTCGAAACGCGTGAAAAGTACCGGTGTAAGTGAGAACGCAGCTGAGAAAAAGAAAAATACCAGGGGGATTAAAATCACTCCGCTCGCGCGTAAAATGATGGACGAACATAATTTAAATCCCGAAGATATTATCATAGGATTAAAGAAAATATCCAAAAAGGAGGTTAATCTGCTGCTGGAGCAACAGAAGAAGGCATCGACCGATTCGGGCAAAAGACCTGTGACCCGCGAGATCAAAAGGGAAGCCATGTCGCAGCTCAGGAAAAAGCTGGGCCGCCGATTGGTAGCTGTAAGTAACCAAACGGCTATGCTCACCACTTTCAATGAGGTTGATATGAGCGAAGTGATGCGGTTACGAAAGGTATACCAGAAACCATTTACCGAAACGCATGGTGTTAAACTGGGTTTTATGTCCTTCTTTGTTAAGGCGGCCACTGAAGCATTAATAGCATTCCCTAAAGTTAATTCCATGATCGATGAAGATGAAATCATCATGCCTCAGTATGTTGATATCAGTATCGCCGTTCAGACTGAAAAGGGACTCATGGTGCCTGTTCTGCGTAATACGGAAGCTATGACACTGGCTGATATTGAAAAGCAAATTGTAGTACTGGCCGAAAAAGCCCGAAATTTCAGATTATCAATCGAAGAGATGTCAGGGGGAACCTTCAGTATTACTAACGGAGGTGTATTTGGCTCGATGCTTTCAACGCCTGTTCTCAATCCTCCACAGTCGGCTATTCTCGGGATGCATAATATTGTGGAACGTCCGGTTGCGATTGAAGGGAGGGTGGAAATTCGTCCGGTAATGTATGTGGCCCTCTCATACGATCATCGGTTGATTGACGGCAAAGATTCGGTAAGCTTTCTGGTAAGGATAAAAGAATTGCTGGAATCGCCCCGGAAAATGCTCTATGGAGGTCAGGATCCGGAGAGAGTTTTACTGGGAATTTAAGGTTTTTTCTTAACACTGATGTCTAAATCATACATAGGCTGGTCTCCCAGATTTACGACATAATTTTCGCGTTTGTAACTCAGAAATTCGGTATAGTTACCCTCGCTATTCTGTGTACCCTTGCTGGCGAGGGTTCCATTGCTTTTCCACTTGTATTCAATAATTTTTACAGGATCGTGCACATCGTTAAACCAGCTTTCACCTGTTAATTTGCCGGTGTTTTCATCGTAAGTGTATTCAATTGTTGTCTGTTGCGTTGTTTTATCAGGATATACCTTTATGTCTGTTACGGAAACGATCTTGTTACTATCATAAACTGAGGCTATTGTAACTGATACCGGATTATCTTCCTTAATTCCTTTTTTATACCTGATGTTTTCAGTTTGCTGCCCTGCGCTGTAAGCGAAGGTCGATTTACTGATCCGTTTTCCATTTTTATTCAGGACTATTTTTTTAAAAAGTATTCCATTCCTATAAGAGAAGGTAATAATGTTATTCAGTTGCAGTTTATCTCCCGCGGATTCGTAAATTCTTTTTTCTTTTTTCAATCCCTGCTCGTCATAGGAATATCGTACTATGTTCAGCGGAATTTTTTCCATTGTAAAGGTTTCCTTCGATATAAGCAGACTGTCCTGATAAAAAAAGAGGGTAAAGGTTTTAATGTCGGGCACCGAATCGTAGTATTGGATATGGAGCACCTTTTGCCCGGCTTCATTATAGGTATTTTGTTCTATAATATGTTTTACCGTAGAGGTTTTACCATTTTTGATCTCATGGCTGTATATATTTTCGGCAATAATATTTTTACGGATGAACAGATTTTTCAGAAGTTGAAA
>CAYUAV010000162.1:0-7599 GCA_964442665.1 uncultured Bacteroidales bacterium | reverse complement strand
AGGATGTACATTCCCTGTCTGAAGCCTATATTGGTTTGCTTATGGCTATGAACGGTTTATTAATTTTTGCTGTTGAAATGCCCCTGGTTAAATACTTTGAGCAATCGAAATATTCAATCTTTACCATTTTATTTATCAGTATAGTAATGATTGCTTCGAGCTTTCTTATTTTAAATCTGACCCGTTGGTCCGGTATACTTGTTATCGGAATGCTGCTGGTAACATTCGGTGAAATGATGAATTTCCCATTCCTCAACCGGTTTGCTCTCGACAGAGCCGAGCGCGGCCGATCGGGCGATTATATGGCCTTGTTCACCATGGCATTTAGTCTCGGTCATATTTTTGGTCATAATAGCGGCATGCAATTGGTAAACCGTTTTGGCTTTAATACAACATGGTATAGTATGGTATTTATCTTGTTGATCGCCGCTCTCCTGCTCATGAGGTTAAAGTTCATCATCAAAAAAGAATCTTCATAAAATTCAGGTAAGTTGACATTAAAATCAAATATTAATAATTTAGGCTCAATTGGAAAACTTTGCATGATGAAACCTGATTATCGAATACTCATCATCATATTTTTGCTGATTTCATGCGGAAGAACAGATTTCTATCCCAATATTGTTTTAGGGCTTTCTGAATCGCAGATGTATCTGATGGACAGGAAGGCAATTAAAAATAATGCTATTCCGAGATCGGCAGGTAAAAATGGAATTCGATGGATTAAGTATTATATGGATTGGACTGAGGGTTTTTGGCCGGGTATGTGCTGGATGATATATCAATATTCCGGTGATTCAGTTTGGGCGTCCGCAGCTGTCTCGTCGCAGAACAAGTTTATTGACCAAAGGTTTGATTCTTCTACTCACGATTTGGGTTTTGTTTTTAACAATTCCTTTGGAAAAGCTTACCGGATCAGTGGGGAGGAAAAGTACAAAGTGGTATTAATCGATGCGGCCAATTCACTTATTTCTCGTTTCAATCCGGTTGTGGGCTGCATAAAAAGCTGGGACTGGGCGCCTGATCGCTGGCAATTTCCGGTAATCATTGATAATATGATGAACCTTGAACTGCTCTTTGAAGTTTCGAATATTACAGGCGATACACTATACCGATATATTGCAGTGAAACATGCAAATACAACTATGAAAAACCATTTCAGGCCGGATTACAGTTGTTTTCATGTTGTCAATTACGATACACTTACAGGAAAAGTGATCCGAAAACAAACCCATCAGGGCTATGCCGATAGCAGTGCCTGGGCCCGGGGACAATCGTGGGGACTTTATGGTTTTACCTTATGCTTCAGATATACACGAGACTCCGTTTACCTGTATCAGGCACAACATATTGCAGATTATATTCTTCAACAACTTCCTGCTGACGGAGTACCTTACTGGGATTATCTTGCACCCGATTCACTTAAAAATATCAGAGATGCATCGGCTGCTACTATTCTTGCTTCTGCACTGATCGAACTGACAAACTATTCGAAAAATAACGAATACCATGCCGTTGCATTAAAAATACTTAAAACGCTTAGCAGTCCGGAGTACTTTTCAAAACCCGGAGCTAATCATTGTTTTATTCTGAAACACAGTGTTGGAAGTTTTCCTGAAAACAGTGAAGTAGATGTACCCATAATATATGCCGATTACTATTATATCGAGGCCTTAATGCGATTGCATTATATCAATGGATCAGGTTATTTTCGTTACGATTCGGTCAAGTGACAACTATGCTACTATGCGTGCATTCCTTCTGCTTTTTATAGTAATTTCTGTTCTAATTGCTGTTAATGCACAGTTATCGTATGTAGGAGAAGGGTGAGCCGGAAATTCCGTTAATACCGTTATTTTCGTAAGAACTCCATTGTTAGTTTTAAAGGAATTCAATATACTTTCTGGTACGATTCAACCGGAACAGTTATGATTGCAAAGCGCAAACTCAATAGCGAAAACTGGAAAGTTACATGCACAGCGCTTCAGAGAAATATAACTGATGCACACTGCTCGATAAGTATAAGAGTCGATGGAGAAGGATATCTTCATTTAGCATGGAACCAGCATGATAATACATTACATTATTGTAAAAGTATTGGTTCCGATACGATGATTTTCAGAGAAGAAGAACCCATGAGAGGTATTAATGAAGACCAGGTTAGTTACCCTGAATTTTATAAATTGCCCGGTGGCGATCTGATTTTCATGTATCGTGATGGTTCTTCGGGTAACGGTAACCTGATTATGAACCATTACAGTATTTCGGATCAGCAATGGAAAAAATTACAGACACATCTTATCGATGACGAAGTGGAACGAAATGCATACTGGCAAGCCTGCGTCGATAATAAAGGAACTATTCATATTTCATGGATCTGGCGCGAAAGCTGGGATGTTTCAACGAATCACGATCTATGTTATGCAAAATCGACAGACGGAGGAATTACCTGGCAGAAATCGAATGGTGTAGTTTACAATTTACCTGTTACACGCTCTAATGCCGAATATATCTGCAGAATTCCTGAGGGAAGCGAGCTTATCAACCAGATCCCAATGGTAACTGATACTCATGGAAATCCCTATATTGCAGGATACTGGACACCTGAAAATTAACAAATTCCACAATATCAATTAGTTTGTTATCGTGACTCAAAATGGCGAATAGTACAGATATCAAACAGAGTAATTCCCTTCTCACTTTCCGGCGGAGGAACCAGGAAAATTCCTATATCCCGTCCACAGGTTTTAGTTAAAGGGGAAAATGATTCTTTAAAGATTATCATTCTTTTCAGAGATGAAGAATTGGGGAACCAGGTTTCGGCATTCGTGAATATGAATAACGAGCTTACATCATGGAAAACCATTTCGCTTACAAGCTTTCCGGTTGGAAGCTGGGAACCTACCTACGATACGGAAAGCTGGAAAGAAAACCGGGAATTATATATTTTCGTTCAATATGTTGTACAGGGCGACGCTGAAACAACTGTAACCCTCCCCTCCCAACCTGTATATATTTTAGATATTCCAATGAACGAATTACGTAAATAGTGATGTAACTTTCAGGAAATAATCGTAAAGAAATTCAGACAACAGCTTCAAGATCATAATCATCTGCCGCTGTAATCGTGGCTGTATAAAATTCGCCAATAATAAGATTTTTTTTACTTCTT
Organism: uncultured Bacteroidales bacterium; assembly: GCA_964442665.1. Classification (GTDB taxonomy): domain Bacteria; phylum Bacteroidota; class Bacteroidia; order Bacteroidales; family UBA10428; genus UBA10428. The sequence goes on along the minus strand of CAYUAV010000162.1, from coordinate 4,427 downwards.
AGTAACACTTCATTATCAACCTCAGGTGAGTCGCCTTCAGTACGCGCGATATAATAATCCTTTTCCTTCCTGTCTAAAAGCACTCTCATTTTTCTGCCCACATTTTTCTCATTTAATTCATGCGAGATTATTCGTTGCATATCCATGATTTTTTCCGCGCGTTCCTGCTTTATCTTCTCAGGAACACTATCAGGGAAGTTGCGGGCGCCAAAAGTATCTTCTTCTTCACTATAGGTAAATACCCCAAGCCGGTCGAACCAGACTTTTTCAACAAATTGAACCAACTCATCAAATTGCAAGGCCTCTTCACCCGGGTGACCTGTCATTAAAGTGGTACGCAGGATCAAACCGGGAACCGCATCACGAATCGTATTGATCAGACGATAAGTCTGCTGCTGTGTAATTCCCCGTCGCATCTTCTTCAATACATCATTATGTATGTGCTGAAAAGGAATATCGAGGTAATTGCAAATATTGCTGCGTTCTTTCATAATTCGCAATACCTCTTTTGGAAAACCTGCCGGATAGGCATAATGTAACCTGATCCATTCAAGATTTTCAATATCGGCCAATTGCAATAACAATTCAGGCAGCATTTGCTTCCGGTAAAGGTCGGCTCCGTAATAACTTAAATCCTGGGCAATCAGAATTAATTCCTTAACTCCTTTTCCGACTAATATCTTTGCTTCGGCAATAATCTCATTCAGAGGTCGCGAACGGTGTTTTCCGCGCATCAATGAAATAGCACAGAATGAACATTGCCGGTCACAACCCTCTGAAATTTTCAGATATGCATAATGCACAGGGGTCGTAAGAATTCGTTCTCCGGTCAGATTTTCCCTGTAATTGTAACCCAGATACTCAATTATATCACGCAAATTGTTTGCTCCGAAAAATTCATCTACTTCTGCTATCTCCTTCTTCAAATCCGGTTTATAGCGTTCCGACAGACAACCCGTCACATATAAATTCCGGATAATTCCCTGCCTTTTTGCCTTGGCATATTGCAGGATGGTATCAATCGATTCTTCCTTTGCATCTCTGATAAAGCCACAGGTATTAATAACTACAGTATCGGCTCTGGTTGAATTGTCATTATGAATTACCCGTAATCCATTGGCATTAAATTGCCGCATCAATTTTTCAGAATCGACAAGGTTTTTTGAACAACCCAGGGTTACTACATGTATTAATTGCCTTTCCGGTTTTGTTTTCATGCCTTGATCAGGACAATACTGATAAAAAACAACATAATAGAAAAAAATAACAAATACGCAGCTAAAAGTGTTTCGATGATGATGTATAAAATGAAAATGTTAGCTGAAATCGATCTATGAAAAAAGTGATTCGACAAAGACTTCCCTGTCAAATAGTTGTAAGTCTTCAAGTTTCTCGCCAATGCCAATATATTTTACCGGTATTTTAAACTGATCGGAAATTCCAAGCACAACTCCTCCTTTTGCCGTTCCATCGAGTTTGGTAATAGCCAAAGCATTAACCTGGGTAGCCAGGGTAAACTGTTTTGCCTGCTCAAAGGCATTCTGTCCGGTCGATCCGTCGAGGATCAGTAATACTTCATGGGGCGCACCGGGAACAACCTTTTCCATGACACGTTTTATTTTCGAGAGTTCATTCATAAGATTGAGTTTATTATGCAGGCGACCTGCCGTATCGATGATAACCACATCGGTATTCTGAGCTTTCGCTGAATTCAGCGTATCATAAGCCACACTGGCAGGGTCCGCTCCCATCTTTTGCTTAACAACCGGAACATCCACTCTTTCAGCCCATATCGAAAGCTGGTCGACGGCGGCAGCCCTGAAAGTATCTGCAGCACCCAGCAGAACACTTTTTCCTGCTTTTTTGTAATGGTATGCCAGTTTCCCGATCGATGTTGTTTTCCCGACACCATTTACTCCAACAACCATTATTACATAGGGCTTCACGGGAAGAATGGAATCGAATCCGTCAATTTCTCCAATATGGTTCTCGGCAAGAAGTTTTTTGATCTCTTCCTTTAATATTGTATTCAGCTCGCTGGTATTTAAGTACTTATCTTTAGATACACGATCTTCAATCCGCTCAATTATCCGGAGTGTCGTTTCTACACCCACATCGGAAGTTACCAGGACTTCTTCCAGGTTGTCCAATACCTCATCGTCAACCGATGCTTTTCCGATTACTGCGCGCGATAGTTTTCTGAAAACCGATTCTTTGGTTTTTTCAAGCCCTTTATCAAGACTTTCCTTTTTCTCCTTTGTAAAGAATGGAAATTTTACCATGCCTGATGAATTAGGTTAATTTCTGAATCAGTTTATACTAAACAAAAAAAAGCCTTTTCTGATAAGAAAGGCTCACAAGTTCGCGATATTTTTTAGTTATCAGATTACTTTGCAAAAAAATCTTTAACATGATCATTATGTATCATTTCTTCCTGAAAGGTATAAGCCCCTGTTTTCTCTGATTTGACCATTTTAATGCAACGGGCAAATAATCTGCCTTCGCCGGTCCTCAATGATGCTACTACTTTCTTTGCCATGATTTAACTATTTAATTTCTCGGTGAACAGTTACTTTTTTAAGAATCGGATTGTATTTTTTACGTTCCAGTCTGTCAGGAGTATTCTTACGATTTTTAGTTGTGATATATCGGGATGTTCCCGGCATACCGGAATTCTTATGTTCCGTACATTCTAAAATAACCTGTACCCTGTTTCCTTTCTTAGCCATGTTTTAAATATTAGTACGAAGTTAGAAATCCTTTACTCTTGGCATCTTCAAGAGCTTTTTTAAGTCCCTTTTTATTAATGTCTCTCATCCCGGCAGCAGAAACCCTGATTCTGATCCAGCGGTTTTCTTCCGATAAAAAATACTTCTTATCGAAGAGGTTAGGAAGAAATCGTCTTTTAGTTCTCCTTTTTGAGTGGGAAACATTATTCCCGACCATCATCTTTTTCCCGGTTATCTGACAAATCCGTGACATTTTTTACACATTTTATACGTTCTCAAAAAACAGTTCGCAAAGTACGATAATAAATTTTAAATTATCAAACAATTCATTCACTATTTTTGATGTACTCACGCATCGCTATCCTAAGCATATTAAGAGCTGAAAGAGATGCTCTGGTTATGTTTCTTTCGCGATTATCGCCGAACATAAAATGTTGTGAAATAATCCGGACTGGAGTGGCCACTGCAATCCAGATAGTTCCAACCGGTTTTTCGGGGGTGCCACCATCGGGTCCGGCTATGCCTGAAGTTGCAATGGCAAAATCGGTATCCATAACTTTTTTAACACCCACAGCCATCTGCTCGACAACTTCATGACTAACTGCTCCAAACTTTTCGATTGCAACTTTCTTCACGCCCAGGATTTTCTGCTTGACATCATTGGCATAGCTCACAATTCCTCCTCTGAAATAAACCGATGCTCCCGGAACGGATGTGATCAAATGTGAAATATTTCCTCCTGTGCAACTCTCGGCAACCGATAGTGAAAATCCATGGTGGTGCATAACTTCTCCGACAACTTTTTGCAGCGAATCATCGTCATAACCGAAAACATTGTCGTTGCCCAAAACGGCAACGATCTCTTTAATCTTATCGTTCAACTTCCGATTTAGATCATCATAATTATTTCCGACAATTGATAACCGTAAACGAAGTAACCCGGGTGAAGGTAAATAGGCAAGACTAATATCCTTATCCAATGCATTTTCAATATTACCAAGCTGGTCGGCTGTAATCGATTCGGATAGTCCTGTTGTTAAAATTGTTCTTTGTAAGCGCACCGGCAAATTATAATGAGAAATAATTCTCGGTTTCACTTCATTTTCAAAAAGTCCCTGCATTTCAAAAGGCACTCCGGGCAGTGATACAATTATTTTATTTTTATCTCTGAAAAGCATTCCCGGTGCTGTTCCATTTGGATTTAAAAACGGCTCACATGTATCCGGAACTTCAGCTTGCCTAAGGTTTCTTTCCGTGACTTTTCTACCAAATGTTTTGAGAAAATTATCGATTTGTCTTAATGACTTTTCATGAATGACTGGTTTTCCGTGAAAAAATTGAGTCAGAGTATTTTTGGTGATATCGTCGTTTGTTGGCCCCAATCCTCCTGTCAATATAACAAAATCAGCATTCCTTATAGAATCGGTCAAAGCACTGGTAATTGAATCATGTTTATCTCCGACCGAAATTATCCTTCTTACGAGGAATCCAAGCTTTGTTAACTCAGCTGCGATATAAGCCGAATTAGAATCGATTATCTGACCAATCAGTATTTCATCACCGATCGTAATAATATCAGCTTTCATGTTTCCCATTATTACCAAAAATATCCTGATAAAGTCTAAATCAAATGATCTGTTATTGAATTATATTTTTGCCGTTTGTATGCTTCAAGACTTTATCATCCTGGAAAACGGC
>CAYUAV010000161.1:0-7625 GCA_964442665.1 uncultured Bacteroidales bacterium | reverse complement strand
AGGGAGAGGCAGGGGAGTATCGACATGGTTTTCCGATAAAGCAAAAAATATTACATGCAGTATTTTGTTGAAACCTGGAATAGAGGCCTCACATCATTTTTCGCTGGTTGAATTTGTATCTGTAGCACTGGTCGATACGCTAATGAGCTATGGAATATCACCAAAGATAAAATGGCCGAACGATATATATGCCGAAAACAAAAAAATCGCCGGAGTACTGATTGAAAATTCTTTAGTAACAAATATTATCGCGTCCTCAATAATAGGAATAGGTTTAAATGTGAACCAGGAGATATTTCCCGGGGAATTACCTAATCCCGTTTCGTTGAAATTACTACTCGGAAGATCAACAGAAACTGACGAAATCCTGAATAAGTTACTGTATCAGATAAATATCCGCTATGAACAATTGAAATCAGGTTCATTCAATAGGCTCCACAGGGATTATTGTACCTACATATATTGCAGGGATGCAAGTATCAGATACAATAAAAATGGAAAGTTAATGAAAGGAATTTTACGAAACATTTCTGAAAACGGCGAGATATTTATTGAAAGCGATGATGGTAAAACGGAGGGCTATTTATTTGCTGAGATTAAATTAATATAGACTTTCAACGAATATTATCAAACAGGGATTCGAAAGGCCATCATTCTGGCAAATATCATTCAGGCAATTTCGAGTTAAATCGTCATAATCCCGGGTATCTTGTGTTAAGTTCAGGAATTCTCCGGGTAATTTGATCATACTCTTTTCGGGGCCTAGAATGTATACTTCGTAAGTTGATCGACAAGTTTGTCGAGGAAATCCTGCAATGGCTTTTTTGCCATCATCTGCATCATGGGATTAAGATTTGCCTCGAGTGTTAATTTAATTCGGGTATCATTTTCGGAAAGCATTTTTAGCTGTACCCAGAAGAAAAAATTCAGCGAACTATCCTCAAGATTTGTAAGCTTGATCAGATTGCAGGGTTCTTTCTCAATAATTCTGACCCCTGTTTCTCCGATAGGATCTATGGTAAAACTGCAGGAAGAATCGTCCGATTGCCAGTTTCTGACCTTGTCGGGCGGTATAAGATGTTTAAAATTTTCAAAATTGGTCAGAAAGTTATAGATACGCTCATCCGAACTTTCGATTTTACCTATTTTACTTTCCAGTTTCATAGAGTTTTGTTTAATTCTTCCAACGGTCAGGCGCATTGCGCCATTCTTTCAGTGTATCAATTTCACTGTCAGAAATATATCCTCTTTCGCAAGCAATTTCGATGAGTGTTTCGTAATTACTCAACGTATCGAGATTGCACTTTGCCTGTAAAAAGTTATTAACAGCAACCGGAAATCCATAGGTAAAAATAGCGATCATCCCCATGACATTGCAACCTGCATTACGCAATTCACTGACAGCGTTCAGACTACTGCCTCCTGTTGAAATAAGATCTTCAATAATTACAAATTTCTGGTTCGGTTCGTAATAACCTTCAATCGTATTCTTCAAACCATGTCCTTTTGCCTCGGATCGGACATAAATAAAAGGTAAATTCAATTTCCCGGCAACTAATGCGCCGTGTGCGATTGCGCCGGTTGCAACGCCGGCTATTCCCTGTACCTTTGGGTATTTGTTTTGAATTACTTCAACAAAAGTATCACAAATCAAATTTCTTACTTCAGGATACGATAAGGTTTTTCGGTTATCGCAATATATGGGTGATTTCCAACCCGAAGCCCAGGTAAATGGCTTTGCAGGATTTAATTTAATTGCATTAATTTGCAGAAGCTGAAAGGCAATTTTTTTCTCACTTTCTTTCATGGCGGCAAATGTATAAAGTTTTTTTTAACGACAGAAAACTCTTTCTAACTGATAATTTCTCCAGACATTTTCAGGTGAATTACGGATTATTCTATAAATATCGTAATAATGAAGACCTGAAGGAATTAATAGAGTTGTACAGCAAACTTAAAAAGATTGATAGTTTGTATCTCTTTCATAATGATATGGAGGAATTAAGGGAAAACTTCAGGAAATGTTTTATACCGATCGAGGCTGCAGGAGGGTTAATCTGTAATCCTAAGGGTAATTTTCTGCTTATTTATCGCCGCGGACGCTGGGATTTACCTAAAGGAAAGCTAACGAAAGAAGAGTCACACGAAGCGGCCGCAATTCGTGAGGTAGAAGAAGAATGCGGAATTTCAGGCGTTGAGATAGTACGACCTTTAATTTCAACGTACCATACCTATGATTTTAAAGATGGAATGGCACTTAAGCGGACTACCTGGTTTGAAATGCACTATGATGGGATTAATACGGCTTCGCCGCAGAAAGAAGAAGGCATTACTCAGATTCGCTGGATAACTGCTTCGGACCTCAATAAATATTTGAAACATTGTTTTCCTGCCATACGGGATGTGTTTACAGCTTCCGGAATTTAAGATTTCGGGAAGAACTTTTATAATGATGCTTCAACCTGTATTTTAATACTTGGCAATTGAGGATAAGTTAGTGGCTGCAGTAAGAAATTGAGGTTAGTTTATATTCATTATATTTGCCACTTATTCTTATTTACGATGGCTGAAGTATCGGTTATAGTTCCGGTTTATAACGAAATTGGCGCAGTTGAGGGTACCATTAAAAAGTTGCATGAAATCCTTCAAAAAGAGCAGTTAAAGTATGAACTGATAATCGTAAACGACGGATCGACAGATGGCACCGGCGAGAAATTAAAAGAACTTGAAAACCTTGATTTCCATTATCTCGAACATACAGCGAATCGTGGATATGGAGCTTCAATAAAAACCGGTGTCAGGAAATCAAAATATCATAATATTGTTATTACCGATGCTGACGGAACGTATCCTATAAAGGAAATTCCCAGACTGATTGCCGGTTTGAAGGATTATGATATGGTAGTGGGACAAAGGGCTTTCAGTAACCTTCCAAACAAAACCAAACCGGCCAAATGGTTTATTAGCAGGGTGGCCAATTATGTAGCCGAAACAAAAATCCCGGATATTAATTCCGGGTTAAGGGCTTTTCGTAAAAGCTCATTTAATTGTTTCCTGTCAATTATTCCGGATGGTTTTTCTCTTACAACTACAATTACCCTGGGGATGCTTATTGGCGGGTTTGATATTCAATATATACCCATCGGGTATTCTGTTCGTAAAGGCAAATCCAAAATAAGACCCTTGCGTGACACCTATAATTTTCTGCGTTTGATATTCAAGATAGGATTATTTCTGGCACCATTGAAAATCTTTTTACCGGTAAGTTATTTTCTCTTTCTGGCAGGTATTGCCTGGGGACTCATTTCATGGTTTTATCTGGGAAAATTTGCCGATAGCAGTACCATAATCATTCTGGTATCATCACTCCAGGTGTTCCTTCTTGCCCTGATTGCTGAAATCATTAATCACCGCACACCGAATTTCTATAAGAAGACCGATGATGAGTAAGGTTTTTTATGCTCAAAAAGCGCTTAACCAGGTTCCCCGTTTACTGGGGAATCTCGATCGAAATGCATTTTCTCCCACATATGGTTGTTTTCATCGCGATTACTGGCTTGATAAAACATCTGATTTTCCCGATGCGGTACGCCAATTCGGAGTGCACGCACTGGCGCTTGTATACAAACATCAAATGCCCGGTAATATTTATTTCAATAATAAAAAAATAAGGGATTGGGCAATTGCGGCTATGGAGTTCTGGGCTAAAATTCAGCACAGGGAAGGCTCATTCGATGAATTTTACCCTTATGAAAGAGGATGGGTAGGTCCGACAGCCTTTACCACCTATACCATGTGCGAATCATACATACTACTTGAAAATGAAATTCCTGAAATTAGTAAAAAACGGATTTTACAAGCTATCAGAAAAGCAGCTTACTTTATTGCCCGTGGTGAGTCGGAAGAAGATCACCTGGCCAATCACCATGCGATGGCTTGTCTTTCCTTATGGAAATCATATAAATTACTCAATGATGCTTATTTAAATGACGCTTTTGAAAAAGCATTTCGCATATTTCTAAAGTATCATTACGAGGATGAAGGATGGTCGAGAGAGTATGACGGAGTCGATCCGGGCTATTTGTCTGCTACAGTGTCGTTTCTTGGGAAAGTATACAAGGAATCAAAGGATCCCCGTATTTTTAGTATCCTGAAACAATCGGTTGAATTTTCTTCTTATTTTGTGTATCCGAACGGTTTTTATGCCGGAAGCCTGGGCAGCCGGAATACATTGCATTTTTATCCTCACGGGTACGAGATATTGGCTTCGGAAATTCCACTGGCATGTTCAGTGGCTAAAAAAATGCGGGAAGCACTTGGCGAAGAAAAACTGGTTCCTCCCGAAATCATTTCCGATCGATACGTCGTTTACAGGGTTCCGGAATTCTTACTGGCTTATCTTGAGTGTGATGATTCGCTTAAATCGACGGAGAAGTTGCCTTATGAAAGGGATGATCTTCATAAATTTTTCAACCGTTCACGAATTTTTGTTCACAGCGATCCGTTGAATTATCTCGCCTGTAACCTGGCTAAAGGAGGCGTTATTAAGATTTTTAATAAAAGCGATAATAAGCTCATATACAACGATTGCGGGATCATTTGTGAATTGGATAACGGAAAAATAATCACATCGCAATGGGTCGATGATCGATATGAAGTAAAAGTGACAGAAAGCGAATGGACCGTATCGGGAAATATGAATGTTGTACCATCCAACAAACTTTTTACACCCATGAAAAATATTATCTTCAGGTTTATACTGGTTCTCACAGGCTGGCAACCGGCTTTGGCACATATTATTAAGGGAAGAATACGCAGGACCCTGATTCTTGGTCAACGCAATTTGCCGGTTTTATTCAAAAGAACGTTGGAAATATCTGATGATATTATTACAATTCATAATCGTATTGAATTAACGAAGGGTCTCATGTTAAAATCACTCAGTATCGGCGATGAATTTTTTGTGCGTTATGTTCCCCAGTCCCGGTATTTTCAATCGCAGGAATTAACGATCGAAGGCTGGAACGCTGATAACAAAACCCTGGAATCAATAAATAAGAAGAGGTTTTTTGAAAAAAGTTTTACGGTTAAATGATCATAATGGCTGAAGACACACAATACTTCGAACAGCAAAAACTCTTCTGGGAACGGGATACACTTACAAAACGGCGTTCACCGCAACATCCTGTTATTAGAGAATACGCAGTCTCAAAGATCAGGAAAATCAGAAAATATGTTCCAATCGGGCAAAATACACGATTGCTCGATGTAGGTTGCGGGAACGGATTTTTCACCTATTACTTCGATTCAGTTTGTGACGTAACGGGTATTGATTTCTCGGAGAAAATGATTGCCCTTAACCCGGTAAAAAAGAAGGCAGTTATGAATGCCGAAGACCTGAAATTTGATGCGAATAGCTTCGATGTGATTTTTTGTCATGCGTTACTGCACCATGTCGATGATATTGATAAGGTGGTTCGGGAGATGAAAAGGGTCAGCAGAAAATGGATTATTTTGCTGGAACCTAACAGGAATAATCCATTGATGTTTCTATTTTCATTACTTGTCAGGGAAGAATGGAAAGCTATGCGTTTCTCACTTCGTTATATGAAACGGTTTGTAAAAAGAAACGGATTAATTATTAATAAAGCATTTTCGTATGGCATGATCGTACCGAATAAATCGCCAAAATTTGCATTGCCATTTCTTAAGCTTTTCAATTTCAGGCAACCTTTCGGGATGACAAATTTTATTATAGCTTCAAAACCAGATTAAAGTTATTTTTTAGAAAGCAAAACAAATAAATGTGAACGAATAGATCTTTAATCTTTAAAATAAATGAAGATTTTCTGATTTTTATATAGTATTGAAGTATTCCATTTAAAAAGTAGCGTGTAAATGTTTAACTAATTGAAGTTTTGTGAAGAACAAAAAGTGGATATTCCGGCTGATTGGGATCGTTATTCTTATTTATATATTATTCACAGTCGATTTTAAAGAGTATGCGCATTATATTGAAGAAATCCGAATATCCGGAATTATCTATGCGTCAGTTATAATATTGCTTATTTATTTTGCAAAGTCGTTACGCTGGATGATATTGCTGAAATCCCAGGGAATTAAATATTCCTACAAAAACACTTTTCTGGCTTTCACAGGTTCAAACTTTATTGCTTTTATTACACCCGGTCGACTGGGTGAATTCGCCAAGGTATTTTATCTGAAAAATGATCTGAATATTCCGGTTTCACGATCTGTTTCATCGGTGATTACCGACAGGCTATTCGATGTATATGCATTGTTTTGTTTTGGTATATATGGGATTGTCAGCATGGGAGTCAGTTCCCGGTTTCTGCTCTACTTTTTTATTATAATATTACTTATTCTGCCGTTACTTTTTTTCCATAGAAGCATTCTTAACTTTTGGATTGGGTTATTGGTCAGGTTGCCGATCATTTCGAAAATTGCGTCGCGAAAAAATACGAGTATTGATCAGTTTAAAAAGGGTTTTTTGCAATTGATTACTATCCGGCTTTTCTATGCAGGTATCATTACTGTTATAGCTTATCTTGCTCTATATTTAGCTGCCTGGTTTATTGCCGGGGCAATCCGGATTGAACCCGGTTTTATAAATATAGTATTTGTAGTCTCAGTGGCTAATATTCTGTCTTTTCTGCCCATCTCTGTTTCGGGTCTGGGAACCCGTGAAGCGGTTTTTATATATTTTCTCAACGGTATGAATTATACCACCGAACAGGCACTTGTATTCTCTACCCTGTTCTTCTTTTGTTTTTATATTGTGGGAGGATTATATGCTTATACCTGCTTTATGATTAAACCTGTGAGTCTAAAGCGTATCAAAAAGGAAATGCGATGACACCCATTGGACATGCTTCAATATCGGTTCTGATCGGAAACCGGATGAAGAAAAAATACTTCTGGGTGCTTCTGACAGGTAGCCTGATACCCGATATCGATTTTATTTTAATGCCACTTAAAACATATAACGCAATACACCGGCATTTCACCCATAACCTTTTCTTTATATTTTTTGTTGGAATAGTGATGCTGATCGTGATCAGGTCTGCAGATTATAAAATGTTACTTCTTTTTCTGGCAGGGGGAGTCATGCATCTTCTGATCGATTCCATTCTGGATGCCAATCCGTCGAATGGGACAGGTGTACCTTTGTTTTGGCCGGTTTCGGATTTCTATTATTCACCTTTCAATCTGTTTAAGAATTATAAAATTCGATATACCTGGGATCAGCCATTAAAATTCTTGTTTTCTTTGTGGAAGCTTTATCTTATAGAATTACTGTTTTCAGGTTGTGCAATTTTAGTGTGTCTTAAAAGAAATAAAGAGGTCGAAGTAGGTTTTAATAATTGAATCTAATAATGATTCTTTTCAATAATTATTCATAAAGACATAATAGGAATTATCAAATTATTAAGCAAAATCAATATGAATAAAGCAGCCAGGATCGGAGTAATAACCGCTATTGTCATTTGCTTTGGTTTGGCAGCCTTTCAACAAAGCTTTAAAATCGGTCATGAGCAGATTAAAATTTGGGATGAATCAAGTCCGGCAAAGAATGCATTGGAAATGCTGAATACGAAGAGTTA
>CAYUAV010000160.1:0-7654 GCA_964442665.1 uncultured Bacteroidales bacterium | reverse complement strand
ACCATGAAATATTTCGAAGAACATCTCGACCCCAGGGAGTTTATGAGAGTTCACCGGTCCTACATCATTCGCCTGGATCAGGTAGTACAACTTGAACCATACGGAAAAGATAGTTACGTTGCTAAACTTAAGGATGGTCCTTCGGTAAAAATCAGTAAAAGCGGATTCAGGAATTTAAAGGAGAATTTGAATTTCTGATCTATTGTACCGGGTTCAGTAATTTGTACTCAAATTGTGGATATCCCGATACACCATCAAGACTGAAGCTTAAAAAACGAAGCTTGTAGTAGTTACCGTCTGATGTTCTTACAACATAATTATAATTACTTTTTATACTATAATCAGCACTTCCTTCGCTGGTATTAACACTGACACTTTTCCATTGGTATCCAATAGCATCCCGTTGTCCGGAAAATTCATACATGTCCAGTAATTCGTAATCGATTTGTTCATAAGTATTCACCGAATCAAGAACTGCCATTGTGCTGCAGGTATTTAACAATACACCACGAACCAGGTAGGGAATGGTAACTCCGAATAACGTGGCTTTGTCATAGTAAGGACAGAATACAATATCATAAAGGGCATATCCGGGTTCCAGATTTTTTTGTTCCCGTGTATTAAAATTATAATATGTAAATGCCAAGGAATCAGGTTTTATGATGGTTATTGAATCGCTGAGTCCGGTTTCCTCATCCTTAAAGTAAAAGCCATAGGATAGTGTATCGACATGGAAAAAGCGGATGCGCTTCCGGTGAATATAACCATCGGTTGTTGATTCTCCGAGAATGTATACATCGTTCGTATATTTTCGGGTATTGTCCTGAAATGAAGTCCAGTTACCTATGGCCGTTGAGTCAGGGTATTTGTGTTGAACATCATAATCCCATTGTAGTGGCTCATTGTTCATATCGGACGCATTAATATCCTGCTGACGGGTATTCCATACAAACCAACCCGCCCCTGAATTTACCAATACATGCCAACCTCCGGCACTCGATTCAAATCCCAGCTGCCAGGCATCGACAGGATGCGATGCTTTAATTTCGCTGGTTTCAAAATCGAAATAACTCTGATACGCGTTCACATTATTCTCGATTTCTACAACCTCACCCGGATAAGGCTCGACCGGTTCATCCTTCTCGAAACATGAAACCACCAGGACCGGAATCACAACCAGTATGATATATTCAGCGTGTTTGATCATTGTTCTTTGTCAAAGCGGTATTGTAATTTTATAAAATAGGTTCTTCCGTATCCTGCCGGAGTCGACTGGCTGTCACTTCCATGAAAATTCAGACTGCCAAACGAATCAACCAGTGTAACATTGAACAGGTTTTTTATCCCTGTTGTAACGGTAAAATCCATTTCCGGGAAAGTTTTGGAAAATGTCACATCCAACATATGGTAATGAGAAACATAGCGTTGAGCAATTCCATCCAAACCTCCTTCCGGATTAAAGTTGCCTGCAAAATCGAGGTAATCATCGTTATATTTATAAAATGCAGCTACCTCATAATTATACCGGGGACTGTGATATTTCACTGAACTCACATAATCGGTGGAATAAACAAAACGCGCCGGATCATCAATCACATTTCTACCGGTCAGATTCACTCCGAGACCAAGTGTTAACCGGGGGAACAGATGATAATTGAGACTGCTTTCTATACCCTTGGTCTTCAGATTGTTACCTGGTATGTTAAGATAAGTTGCCCAACCGAAATGTAAAGTATCAATAACCAGCTGTATAGCATCCCTGATAGAATTGTAGTAGGCCAGAACAGATATTTCACCAGCCTGCTTTCCACTTTTAAAATTATATTCGGCTGAAATATCATAACTGTTACCAATTTCCGGTTTGAGTTCCGGATTTCCATATACAGCATGAATATTATCAACGAACTCAAGATACAATTGTTTTAACGAAGGAGCCCTGAAGCCTCTGGCATAAGAAGTACGTAAAGTGAACCGGCCGGGATTGAATTTCAGATTGAAAGCATAAATAAGCGGAGCTTTATATTTTGAATTATAAATATAGCGAGCTCCGGGCTGCACACTTAACGATTCAAAAGGTTTGAAAATAAAATTCATAAACAAAGCAGCATCAAGAATATGCTGATTTCCCCGGGTTCGCTTTCCACTGGCTGTTTCATACGATGCATCAAATCCTGTTTGATATTCGAATGATTTGCGGGTTATATTGGAAACAAATCCTCGTGCTGATACCTGATGGAACAAAGTGGTATCGTGCAGATCAGGATTTTCGACAGGTTTTTTTTCAAGGTTCACAAGATCATTCAGATAGGTAATTTTGCGTTTTTTATAATATGAATAACCGATAAGCAAATTCAGATTAAAATCGTAATGAAATTGGTTTATCAGGCTGAGATTGCTGTTCCAGCGGGTAGTGAAATGGTAGGCATCCAGCGTTTTTTCGTACAGATTTTCAAGTGAGAGTGAATCAAGATCACGCAGTTCCTCTGTTAGAAAATCGGATTGCAGCTTAAGCTTTAACTGTTTGTGCCGATAGGAATAGGAACCACCTGCAATATACTGCAGTTTGGGTTTCCATATTTTATACCGCGAGGTATCAACAGGTCCCCAGCCTGCGTGGAAATTGCGTGCAGCATTTATGGAAACTACATGGTTCCCGAATTTTCGCGATGCAAATGCATTAACATTATAGATACCCACAGTTTCGTAATATGCATCAGCCTCTGCCAGCATTTTTTTTCGGGGATATTCGGCAGTAATAATATTGATGGCTCCTGCAAGGGCATTACTGCCATATATTACCGACATAGGGCCTTCGATATATTCAATATGATCGACATTATAAAGATTCAGCTGACCCAGTTCCAGTCTGTCGGCCAGCCGGCCTGCTACCGGCATTCCGTCAATCAGAATTTTTACCTGTTCCCCTGTCAGACCGCGAATACGCAGGAAATCACCCAATATACCCCTTGTATTATATTGAAATCGCAACTCATTCTGTATAAGATCGCCCAGGTTATTTGCCGCTCTCAGATTGATGGTACGTCTGTCGATTACATCGACTTTATAAACGGATTTATCGACAGGTTGTGCCATGAACTGTCCCGTAACAACCACCTGGTCCAGCTGATAGTATTCCGGGGTAAGATTTACGATGTAAGTTCCTGTTTTTGTTATCGTATCGCTAAATGGCTTGAACCCCATACATCCGATATTTAATAAAAAGGGAGGAACCAATGTAAGGACAACCCTTCCGGAAGCATCGGAAATAGATTTTTCAACATGTGTACCCGAAATTGTCTGGGCCTGCACATGAGCAAATTCAATGGGTTGCCCTGTCACGGTATCTTTTAGGATAAGTGAAATCGGCTGTCCGCAAATCTCCCGGCCGTGCAGTAATAACAAAGCTATTACCGATAGTAACAAAATCCTGACAAAAACAAGCCGATGAAGTATGAATATGAACTTGTTAATCAACCTTTTTTGTCTTGAAGGAAATTGTCCCGTCAGCCTGGCTATTATAATCGGTAAAGTAGATCCGGTATATTTCGTTCTCGGATACTTTAACAAAATAACTTAAACTATCGGCAAGTGATACCTCATGGGTTACCGGATCAGAAATTTTCCAGTTCCATCCTATAATATCGGCATTGTCGTTAAAATCCTCTCCTGAATCGGTATAAAGGGCGTCTTCGGGTGAGATCCCGTTTACCTGCAATCCTTCAAGACCAGGGCTCATCAACACACCTACAACAGGATAGTCGATATACATATCGGGACCAGCAGGTATTTTAACAATATATTTTGTGAATAAGAGATCCCAGGTATCCTTTTCGGGTTGAGCTTCCACAACTTCCTGGTTTACGATTGAATATTGGATGAAATGTTTCAAATCGGAATACATTGCAGGTGAAAATGAGGCATCAACCTGGTTGCTGCCATCAATATCAGCCCAGCGCATGTAATAGGTATCAGTATAACCGTCCCTCTTCCGGATGAATAGCTTTTTAAATTCACTGTTGGTTAATTTAATAACGTAAATCGAATCGCCCCATACTGCATAAGTGTTCTGATGGTCGTAAGTCCCCCAACCGTAATTAAATATACCTTCGGAAAAGCGGTTAAAGGCACCGTTCATCCAATCAGACTTATCATTATAAACAGGAGTCCAAGATGATAATCCGGAGGTATCGACACTATTCCAGGTTGTTGTATCTCCGTACGAATACAAGAGTACCCCGGCACCCTCGTTTATGAGGATAGTAGCGGATTGCAGGGGAACTGAAAATGCTATATCCCAGTCGGTTCGATTATAAGAAGCAACAGTACCGGTCTGAAAACTATAATATACATCATACATATGATTATTTCCCATGGTTATGGTTTCGGTTGTATCGTTTGTTTCTTCTTTTTTTTCGCATGAAAAAAGAAGTATTGTTATAGCAAGGCTTGTAAGCAGAATTTTTTTCATTAATTAAGGCTTTAATTATTAATAAATCAGGTATAAGCATAACCCTTCTTAGTTATGCGCGGTTTAGCAAAAGTGGCTGTGTTATGATATTTTATAGTGCGATTGGAGGGCCTCTCCGTGTGAATAATTTGGTATTACAGGAAGGGATTTCTTTATTTACTGAAGTAAAGAAAATTAATTGCTTTTTCGAACTAAAGGAGTACCTCGTTGAAAAAACTGCGGCAAAATTATTCTCAGTAGTTGGATTTTTACGGATTGTGTATGGATTATTCGATGGATAGTATTGTTGATGAACAGGAATAATTGTTGGATTTATGCCAACTGATTTTTCAATAGTTACCTGCTGCTTCTCGCGGAAGGTCATATTTCCCCTGAATCCTGCCAGAATACATAGCCAGATAAGAGACAGATACAAAATAGATGGGAGTATTGAACCGAAGCTACTGATAAAAAACATAACCTGAATTTTGTATTGAGAACAGTAAAATTAGTAAAATTGTTCTTTATAATATTTCGGAAACCGGAAATGAGTTTTTTGTCCGTTTCTTTTTTGCTGTTGAACTGATAATTTTAAAAAGTATAGAAGTATGAACGACCTTTTGGCAGCCCGATATCAAATGGCTATTTCGCTGATTTTTCATATTGTTTATGCCGCTATTGGCATGACAATGCCTTTTTTTATGGTTGTAGCCGAATATAAATGGTTAAAAAGCGGGAAAGAGGTGTTCCTGACACTGGCAAAAGCGTGGTCGAAAGGGGTAGCTATATTTTTCGCCATTGGAGCGGTGTCCGGAACAGTACTTTCATTTGAGCTGGGATTGTTATGGCCCGAGTTTATGAAACATGCCGGACCTATTATCGGGATGCCCTTTTCGTGGGAAGGCGCAGCTTTTTTCACGGAAGCCATTGCTTTGGGTTTATTTCTGTATGGTTGGAATCGGTTAAACAAATGGGTCCATCTGGCATCGGGTCTGTTAATTGGCGTTGCCGGTGTTGCCTCGGGCTTTTTTGTAATTGCAGCCAATGGCTGGATGAACAGTCCCGAAGGATTTGACTGGATCAACGGTCAGGCATATAATATCGATCCGGTTGATGCCATGTTTAATGCAGCATGGATATCGCAATCAACGCATATGGTTATTGCAGCATTTGCCGCTACAGGTTTTGGCGTTGCCGGAGTTCATGCCTTATTATTATTACGGGGCAAATTTCCGGAATTTCACCGGAGAGCTTATAAAATTGCACTCACATTTGGTGCGGTTGCTGCCTTGCTGATGCCTCTCAGTGGTGATTTCTCGGCAAAAAATGTAGCTAAGCGTCAGCCGGAGAAGCTGGCAGCCATGGAATCGGTATTTGAGACACGCGAAAGAGTTCCTCTTTTAATTGGAGGAATACCCGATGAAAAAACCGGGGAAGTAAGAATGGCTTTAAAAATACCCGGATTTCTAAGTTTTCTGGCATATGGTGATTTTAATGCGGAAGTAAAAGGTCTTGATCAGTTTCCGCGCGACGAATGGCCGCCTGTTTTACTTACACATATCAGTTTTCAGCTGATGGTTTTGTTCGGGATGATAATGGCCATTATAGCGGTTCTTTTCTTTATATTCAGCATTCGTCGGAAAAAAGTACTCGAAAAGCCTTTATGGCTGAAAGTATTGATTATTGCAACCCCGTTAGGTTTTCTTGCAATTGAGACGGGCTGGTTGGTGACCGAATTGGGAAGACAGCCATGGATTATTTATCATATCATGCGTACTGAGGAAGCGTTAACACCGATGCCCGGTATCGTGGTTCCATTGATTCTGATTGCAGTAATTTATACGATTCTCACGTTGTTATCATTTTTTCTCCTGAATCGTCAGATCAGGTCGGTTCATGAACACAATAGTAACATGAAAACGTAGATACTATGTTTTATGGATATGGTAATAAAAACTATTGGTTATTTACTTTTAATTTGGAAATGAAATTTAACCTGAATGGATGTATAAAACTAATTGATTATGATTGAACTTGCCATTGTATTCATCGGGATTTCGCTTTTGCTATACGTACTGCTGGGTGGCGCCGATTATGGTGCGGGAATTATCGAAATATTTACAGGTAACAGAGGGATGAACACCATCTCAAAAGCAATAGCTCCGGTGTGGGAAGCTAACCATATATGGATAATCGTGGTCATCGTTATTCTGTTTAATGCATTTCCTGAAGTGTATTCGACAATTACGCTTTATTTACATATACCGATTATGCTTGTACTTATCGGTATCATTTTTCGCGGCACTACCTTTACATTCCGATATTATGATCCGTTTCAGGACCGTTCACATCGCATATATTCCACAATATTTAAAATTTTCAGCCTGCTAACCCCGCTTTTTCTCGGAATCACGCTGGGCGCGGTTATACTCGGAAATCTTACTACCGATAATACGCTATCATTCTATGAACGTTTTGTCCGACCATGGTTCAATCTGTTCCCGTTTTCACTCGGTATTTTTATGGTAATGCTCTTTGCTTACCTTGCAGCAGTTTATCTTATCGGGGAATCGGACAACCAGAGTGAAAAAGAACAATTTTCGCGCTATGCTTTGCGGCTGCTGATTGCACTTGTTTTTACCGGGGCACTTGTATTTCTTTTTGCCGGGTTCAACGGATTGAAACTGCTTTCTTTATATTTGCGTTCATGGATCAGTATAACCAGCGTCTTTATTGCCACACTGTTGTTGCCCGTTTTTTTATATGCCTTGCGAAAAGGCATGAAAAATTTGATGAGGATCATAGCGGGAGCTCAGACTGCAGTTATTCTTATCGGTTGGTTTGGCATACAATATCCGGTTCTGGTAACTTTCAGCAATGCTCCGGCATTAACGGTATATAATACTGCAGCTCCACGCAAAACATTATTGATGATGATTATTGCATTAATCGTGGGACTGGCATTTGTTATACCTTTACTAATTTATCTGTTCCGGGTATTTAAATTCTCAAAGGTTGAAGAAAACTAAGAACAATTTTATCTAAACTCTCAAAGGAAATAGATTTAAAAAATCGTTTCATCACTTGAAATAATCCCATTGAGGACAGCATAGACGGTTAATCCTGCAATAGTTTTTATACCCAGTTTTGTTGTAATGTTTTTCCTGTGGGTAATAACCGTATGTGTGCTTATTGAGAGCGTATTAC
>CAYUAV010000159.1:0-7660 GCA_964442665.1 uncultured Bacteroidales bacterium | reverse complement strand
TAATTAATAGATAAGTACCTGATGGTATACTTTCGTTTAAAAGCAGATTGATTTGATGGGCCCCTGGTTGGAAAATTTTGTGTGAAATGAATGATTGTATGATATACCCCTGAAAATCAAATAATTCTATTGAAAGGATTTCTGCTTCAATCGCTTCGTATTCCATAATAATATAATCTGATGCAGGATTTGGATATATATTTATTGTATTTTTCGCTATATCCTGAACAGTAAGTGCATTAGGTTCAGATTCCTGAATATCGTTTACATAGATTAACAATGCCCTATCAAATGTTTTGGAATCATCATCTGTGGCTCTTACATAAATGTAATATTCCTGTCGGGTCTCATAATCGGGTGAGGTATTAATAAACAAGCTGTCGCTGTTTATTGAGAACAAACCGTTGTCAGCATCATTGATCCCATCTCCTTCTATAAGTGTAAAACTGTGTCCTGTCGACTGATCAGGATCCTCAGCAAAGAATATACCTACTAATGTGCCTGGAGCTACATTCTCATCGACGGAATCGGGGGTAAGCAGGATATCCACAGGGCCGTCGATAACCAGTGAAAAGGTATCGGTGGAAAGTATCAGTAAAGGAAAATCGGAATTGATCATGGAACAGTAATACAGTCCTTCATCCGAAATATCCAGATCGGTAAGACTCAACACCGGAGAATCGGAGTAGGATGTGACAGCCGATCCGTCTTTCCACCATTGGTATTGATTATTTGTTGCAGAACATTCGTATAGAGTAAGATCAGTAATGTCGATTTCCAGATCATTGCCTGTTATACTATTTACCTGGTTGGTATTAAGTTCTATTGATCCCTGTGGATTATAAGAAAAATTACTTATTGCTAATCCGGCCAATGGTTCAAGATCATAAAAATTGAAGTAATTCATATATATTATAAGGTAGGCCAGATTTGGTAAGTCTTTTATACCATCCGGAATGCATCCCTGTAGATCATTGGAATTCAGATAAATTGAGTTTAATTTATTCAAGGCGCAAATTTCATCGGGTAGGCTACCTGTGAGTTTATTATTTTCTAGGGAGAGTATTTTTAGACTATCCAAATTGCCAATTACATGCGGTATGTTGCCGGAAAGATTATTATTGCGAAGGTACAACCCTTCCAATTCTCTCAGATTTCCTATTTCAGGGGGTATTGAACCTGATAAGAGATCGTTATACAGAATTAGATACACTAATTTGGTCAAATTACCAATCTCTGAGGGGATACTGCCTGTCAGATTATTATGTCCTAAATCGAGAGTGCGCAGTTCAGTAAGATTTCCGATATAGATAGGGATGGAATCTGAAAGCTGATTATTATTAAGTCTCAATTGACTTAAATTCGTCAGGTAACAAATTTCTATGGGAATAGAACCGGTAAGTTGGTTGTTTGATAATGACAAATATTGAAGATTAACCAGATTACCAATACTAGAAGGGATAGAGTCTGAAAGCTGATTATAGCCCAGACTTAGCGCATCGAGATTGACCAGGTTACCAATTTCAGCAGGTATGGAACCAAAAAGCAAGTTATCATAAAGATTAAGGGTGTATAATTCACTCAGATCGCCTATTACGGAAGGTATCGTTCCTGAGATTTGGTTATTACCAAGATACAAAGACTTCAGATCGCTAAAATCGCCGATCTCATTAGGGAGGGTACCAATAAGATTATTATTAATAAGGTGAATTTGTTCCACTGTGTCGTTATAAACTGTAATGCCATGCCATGTTGAAATCGGTTGACCCGGCTGCAGCCAGTTGGTATTATTGGTCCAGCTGGCACCATTAGTACTGTTATACAGGGCCACAAGGGCCAGTGAGTCGGATTCCGGAACCTGCCCGTACGAAACGGACGGGTATAGTCCGATAATTATGGGTAAAAGAAATATTTTTTTCATTTCAATGGTTTTAAAACAATCAGGATTTTAGTTTTTATTGATCAGTATGCTTTGTTTACCAACATTATTGCTAATTACCAGGATATAACTACCCGACGGAATATGTTCATTTAAAATTATGCCTATTTCATTATTACCTTGATGTACAACTTTACCTGAAATAATTGATTGAATGAAATACCCTTTCAAATCAAACAGATCTACAGATACGGTCTCTGACTCATCTGTTTCGTACTCAAGAATTATATAATCTGATGCAGGGTTTGGATAAACATTTATTGTGTTTTTTGCAATATCCTGAATGGGAAGAGCATCGGGTTCCGATTCCAGAACATCGTTGACATAAACAACCAATGCTTTATTAAAAGTTTTGGAATCATCGTCTGTGGCTCTTACATAAATGTAATATTCCTGCCGGGTCTCATAATCGGGTGAGGTATTAATAAACAAGCTGTCGCTGTTTATTGAGAACAAACCGTTGTCAGCATCATTGATCCCATCTCCTTTTATAAGTGTAAAACTGTGTCCTGTTGACTGGTCAGGATCTTCGGCAGAAAGTAAACCTACCATTGTACCGGGAGGTACGTTCTCATCGACGGAATCGGGCGTAAGCAGTATATCCACAGGGCCGTCGATAACCAGTGAAAAAGTATCGGTAGTGAGTATCAGTAAAGGGAAATCGGAATTGATCATGGAACAGTAATACTGTCCTTCATCCGAAATATCCAGATCGGTAAGACTCAACACCGGTGAATCGGTATAGGGTGCAGTAATCGCGCCGTCTTTCCACCATTGGTACTGGTTATTGCTGGCAGAACAGGGATTCATTGTTAGACTTGTAATATCGATGACCAGGTCGTCACCTGAGATGCTGTTTATCTGGTTGGTATTAATTGATACCGAACTCTGCGGATAATAAACAAATGTGCCGATAGCTATTCCGGCCAAAGGCTCCAGATCATAAAAGTTAAAAAAATTATAATTCAATCTCAGGGAAGTAAGGGAAGGCAGATCTTTTATTCTCTCCGGGACGCGACCCTGTAAGTTATTACCATTCAAATTAAGGATTATCAATTTGTTTAAATTGCCAATTCCTTCCGGTATGCTACCATTGATTTGATTTCCCTGCAGCTCAAATTCCTGCAATTTCTTTAAATTACCGATCTCCTCAGGTATACTACCTGTAAGTTGATTGTACTCCAGCGAAAGTTGTTGAAGGCTATCCAGATTGCCGATCTCAGGAGGAATAGTGCCTGAAAGTTCGTTATCTCTGAGGTGCAGGATTTTCAGTTCTCTCAGATTGCCTATTTCTGGCGGAATATTTCCATCCAGATGATTGGAATAGAGATAAAGATTATGCAGCTTGGTAAGATTGCCAATCCCCTCAGGGATAGGCCCCGTAAGCTCATTGTTCCGTAACGACAAATAGGTTATTTCTGTTAAATTGCCTATTTCAGGAGGAATGGATCCGGTAAGCTGGTTCATATGTGCCGCAAACCATGTCAATTCGGTTAAATTGCCGATTTCTGCCGGAATAGATCCGGTAAGCTGATTTATGCATAAATTCAACAAAGAAAGATTAGTCAGATTACCGATTTCCGGGGGTATATTGCCTTTCAGATTATTATGGTCAAGATCGAGCGTACGCAGCTCAGTCAGATTACCTATGTCTGCAGGAATTGAATCTGAGAGCTGATTGAAACTCAGACTCAGATGATAGAGATCGCTAAGGTTGCATATTTCCTTAGGAATCGGACCGGTAAGCTGATTAACATCTAATAATAAATATTCCAGATGCACCAGGTTACCAATATCCGCAGGTATGGAATCTTCCAATGCGTTATCGGAAAGATACAAGAACATCAGGTTAACCAGATTACCGATCTCAGCAGGAATAGTCCCGGTCAACTGATTGCCTCTAATAGATAACGTGGTTAATCCGGTAAGATTTCCGATAGTAGCAGGAATCGTTCCCGAAATCTGGTTCTCCCTAAGATCCAAAATCCATAGATTGCTTAAATCGCCTATCGCATCCGGTATTGAACCTGTCAGATTATTCTGATTAAGACGAATTTGTTCTACCGAATCATTATAAACTGTAATGCCATACCAGGTTGAAACCGGTTGTCCCGGTTGCAACCAGTTGGTATTATCTGTCCAGCTATCACCATTTGTACTGTTATATAATGATACAAGAGCAAGTGAATCGGATTCGGGGACCTGTCCGTATGAAA
This sequence comes from uncultured Bacteroidales bacterium, assembly GCA_964442665.1. Taxonomy (GTDB): domain Bacteria; phylum Bacteroidota; class Bacteroidia; order Bacteroidales; family UBA10428; genus UBA10428. The sequence goes on along the minus strand of CAYUAV010000159.1, from coordinate 3,505 downwards.
TGGAAAAGTTTAGTCCGATAATTATGGGTATTAATAATATTTTTTTCATCATCATAAGTTTTAAGGTATTGCAGTTCTAAGGTATACTGATCTGAATTCCATAGTTCCCGGTCCCGGTATTGTTGCTTATTACCAGGTAATATATACCGGGTAGAACAGTAGAATCAATAGAAAGTGATTCTTCGTATGATCCAGCCGGTTTCCTTTCCTCTGAAATAATATTTTGTATGAGCTTTCCCTGCATATCATACAGGTTAATGGAAATGGTTTCTTCTTTAATTAACTCATATTCCAATATGGCGTTATTGCGAATTGGATTCGGATAAACCAGTAAAGAATGGCTCTGAATGGTAAAATCTATAGCGTCAACATTTAATTCAACAAGGTATCGGGCCAAAGAAATATCCTTATCGGTTCCCATTAAGGAAATTCCTGCAGCGACAATTTTGTTATCGGCTTGTATTGCAACAGCTCTACAATTGTCTGTATTTAATCCTATATCTGTAGTAAGTTTGCCATCATCATCGAATGAGTGATCCAGTGTTCCGTCTGTATTGTACCTTACTAGTGCATAGTCAGTATCATCACCATTATAGGAACTACCCCCTACTACTATTTTTCCATCTTTCTGCAGGATAACAGCATTACAAATGGAGTTAACTCCTACTAATGTTGTAACCTTGCCATCTACACTAAATGTGTTATCTAATGTCCCATCTGTATTATAGCGTGCAACTGCTATTAAATTACGTGACTCTTCATTTGAATATCCGGCAAGAATAATTTTTCCATCGGATTGGATAACCGATGAATAACACATATCTAATGAATCTCCGATTTCGGTTATAACTATACCGTTAACACCAAATGTATTATCAAGTGTTCCGTCTGAATTATACCGGGCCATAGAAAAATCGCACTCATTAAAATCGTTTGAATAGGCATGACCGGCAACAATAATTTTTCCATCGGATTGGATATTGAGTGAATATCCCCTGTCATAGGAACCCCCAATCTCTGTCGTTACAATTCCATCAAAACTGAAAGATTCATCCAGTGTACCATTCGCATTGTATCTTACCAAAGCAAAATCACTATTCGAAGCATCTGTATATGTATATCCGGCCACAATGATTTTTCCATCGTTCTGTACTTTTATTGCATAGGCATAATCATCTCCGTAAATGTCTGTAATAACTATTCCCGATTCATTAAAAGTTACATCGGGTGAGCCATCCGAATTATATCGGAATATTGCAAAATCAGAGCCCCATCCGGTTTTTCCTGCAGCGACAATTTTTCCATCCGATTGCAGCGCTATCGATTCACAATAATTGCTTCCATCTCCTATATCTTTAATTACCATGCCCGATTCTCCGAATGTATTATCTAGACTACCATCCACATTATACCTGATAATTAAAAGATCTTGATCATCTACTGTAGTATAACCTGCCACCAATATTTTACCATCGGGTTGTATTTCTATTGCTTCTGTTTGGTCATGATCAGGACCAACCTGTGTAATTACTATGCCATCCGCATCAAAATCCCTATCGAGTGTGCCTGACTGAGAATATATACAGACAGTAAAAAGAATCAATGGGATAACTGAAGCTATTGACTTTTTCATCACTAATAAAAATTTTATTCTTTAAAAATTTTTATACATTGTTTCCCGGTATCATTGCTGATAACCAGAATATAATTACCGGCAGGAATGGAATGATTAAGTAATATCAATTCTTCATGTTTTCCTGCTTGCTTTAATTCGTGTAAGAGAAACGGTTGAATTAACTTTCCTTCCAGATTATATAGTTCGATTGAAATTATTTCTTCATTTATAAGTTCATATTTAAGAATCGCTTCATTGTGTATAGGATTCGGGTAAATCAGCAACGTATAATTCTGTATAGAAAAATCAACTATCCCAAGGCTTAATCCTGAAAGGTAACGGGTAACTATAAAATCGTATGGGGAAAAAGTATTACCTGCTACAACAATTTTTCCGTCGGCCTGCAACGCAAGAGCATTTCCAAAATTATATAAATTATTATAATCGGTTATTACTTTACCATCTTCATCAAATGTAAGGTCTAGTGTTCCGTCAGTGTTGTATCTAACTAAAACTAAATCATCATTATCCCCATTGTGTGCATACCCGGAAACCAGAATTTTTCCATCCGGTTGAATTGCCAATGAATGGGCCCTATCCACGGATCCCATATCGGTTATAGCCTTACCATCAACATTGAACGTGTTATCAAATGAGCCATCCGGATTATATCGTAAAACAATAAAATCAGTGCTTGCATTTTCCGTATACCCAGCAGCCAATATTTTGCCATCAGGTTGTAATACTGCTGCACAGGCAGCATCATTTTTATCGTCTATATTGTTAATTACTATTCCTTCGTCGCCGAATACGGTATCGAGTGTACCATCGCTGTTATAGCGTAAGACAACAATATCATCATGGGTACTCTCATTATAACTTCTCCCTGCAACTACAATTTTGGAATCCGGTTGAATGACAACAGAGTATCCAATATCCTCCAGGCCCCCAACGGATGTGGTTACGATTCCGTTTGTACCGAAATTATGATCCAGGGTACCATCTGTATTGTATCGCAGTACTGCTATATAAGCATCAGATTTTCCAGTCAGCACAATTTTTCCGTCGGACTGTAAAGCCATTGAATATATGTAATTATAACCACCAGGATCTGTTATGACTTTTCCATCGACACTGAATGTGGTGTCTAATGTACCGTTGTTGTTATAGCGAACCAGATAAACGTCAAAATCCGCATCGATTCCTGTATAGATATAGATATGACCTGCCACAAGAATTTTGCCATCGGATTGCTGTACCATTGTTGTACCATAACAACATGGTTCTTCGGTTATTACTATGCCATTATCCCCAAATGTGTTATCCAGCGTACCGTCAGTATTATATCTTATCACAGCAATATTTTCATCCGTAGTTCCTGCTATTACTATTTTACTATCGGGTTGAATCAGAACACTCTCACAATAATCATATTCCCCAACATCGGTTATTAATACTCCGTTTGCATCGAAATTAAGGTCTAAACTGCCTGGCTGGCAAAAACAGGAAATTGTTGTTACAAAACCGGAAACAACGATCAGTAAAACTGCTTTCATCATGATTTTTATTCTTTGGAATCAAAGTATATTTATCCGTATGCCCTGTTTCCCCGAACCATTCGAGATTACCAGTAAATAGCATCCTGTCGGAATGGTATTAACGATATGGATGATTTCCTCGTGAGGTCCTGCCGATCTCCTTTCCTGTGAAAGGAAGGTTTCAACAAGACTTCCCTGCATATCATATAATTTAATGGTTATGGTTTCAATGGTGAGAAGCTCGTATTTCAGTGTGGTTTCATTCCGTAAAGGATTCGGGAAAATCAACGGGGCATTAATTTGTTCAGAAAAATTTACTGTTCCCAAATTGAGGCCTGAGAGGTAACGGGCT
>CAYUAV010000158.1:0-7755 GCA_964442665.1 uncultured Bacteroidales bacterium | reverse complement strand
CCTGAGCATCGCTTCCGGCTTTTACTTCAGCTTTCCTGTAAGGAATGAATCCATAGAAAATTACCGTAACGGTCCAGCCCCTGGGATCGCGGCCCGGTGCTGATGCCGTATAGAATTGGTGCAGGTCAATATCTGTAAGCCCGGTTTCTTCCTGTAATTCCCGTCTTACAGCATCTTCTACTTTCTCATTCTCATCAACAAAACCGCCCGGAAAAGCAAAATGACCCATAAACGGATTATCGGCCCGCTTAACGAACAACACTTTTACCTGGTTACCGGCGAAAGTGAAAACTGCCGCATCAACCGTAAGCGCAGGTCTGGGATAAGGATATTGGTAATCCATCGAATTAAAATATCATATTAATAAATCTGTCTTAAAGGTAGGCATTTACGAATATTTTTTGATAGTAACCATACGGTTGAACAATATTATTGGGTTAATCCATAAAATAAATCAGAGAGAATCAATTTCATTATTGAACCAGAGGGGCGGCAGAATTATATTATTACCTGTCGGAAGAATACTGTTAACTTTTTTTTCAAGTTGTAAACTTAAATACCATTTGATGCTTTATATGATTTAATCAGGAGATTCAGTCTATCACTAATCAGATCAAAACGTTCTTTTTCAAGCCAGTCAGGCCGTACAATTCCGGCTCCAAAAGCAACAGCATCGGCACCTTGTTTAAAGAACTGGGAAATATTTTTTTCGTTTACACCCCCGACAGCCATAATTCTGATAAAGTTAAACGGTCCCTTTAGCGCCCTGATGTAACCGGGACCATATATGCCACTCGGGAAAAGTTTTACCATGGTAGCTCCCAGATTCCATGCCTTTAGAACCTCTGTCGGGGTGAGGGCACCGGGAAACACAGGAATTTTACTTTTTACACATGTTTCAACAACTTCATCAACTATTGAAGGACTGACAATAAACCGGGCGCCTGCATCCAATGCCTCGTTCATATCTTCCGCACTAATTACCGTACCGGCACCAATCATTATATTGTCGCCGGCTTTACTAATTAATTCCTTAATCAGACCGGCAGCTCCCGAAGTATTCATCGTAACTTCCATAAATCGAATTCCCGCTTCCGAAAACAAGGAAATTAACGGATCAAGGTGTTTTTGGGTAATTCCTCTTAAAATTCCCAGTATCGGGAGAGCATCTTTTGAAAACATACCATACTTTTTTAGATCTATAATAATAAATTTGTGCTCCAAAAATATAAAAATAGCAGTCAATAACCGTTTAAAGTACCTGGCAATACCATGAAAATAATATTGAAGCGCAAAAAAAATGCATGTTTTATGCTTGCCACGAATGAGAGAGGTAATACCATTCATATTGATGGCGCACCGGCCGCAGGAGGAGAAAACAAAGGCTTCAGACCCATGGAACTGCTCGCTGCCGGAGCGGGAAGCTGCAGTTCGATCGATATTATAACCATTCTCGGAAAACAGCATCAGGAATTGATCGATATTCAGGTAGAGGTAACTGCTGAGCGCGAACAGGATACGGTACCCTCACTATTCACCAGTATTCACCTGCACTATAACCTGAAAGGAAACCTTGAAAGGAAAAAAGTTGAAAAAGCCATTGCGCTTTCTCTGGGAAAATATTGTTCGGTGGCAAAAATTCTGGAAAAAACCGCTAAAATTACCCACAGTTTTGAAATAATACGTTCATGATCATGAAAAAGCAAAGACACTTTGAGACTAATGCCATTCGTATTCAGGTTAAGCGATCGTCGCAAAAAGAACACAGTGTTCCGATATTCGCTACCTCTAGCTTTGTATTCGATAATTCGGAAGAAGCACGGGCTGCATTTGCTGATGAAATAGAGGCTAATATCTACGGGCGTTTTTCCAATCCGAATACGGATGAATTTATTGAGAAACTCTGCCGCATGGAGAATGTTGAAGACGGTTTTGCCACAGCAACAGGTATGTCGGCAATTTTTCTTGCCCTTACCTCTCACTTGAGAGCAGGCGATCATATTGTTGCCTCCCGAAGTGTTTTTGGTTCCACACATCAGATACTTACCACTGTACTCCCACGATGGGGAATTACTCATACCTATGTCGATATAGACAACAATGAAGAATGGGAAAAAGCTGTCATGCCCCAAACCCGTTTGCTTTTTGCCGAAACACCGTCAAATCCGGGACTCGATTTATGCGATTTGGATTTCCTTGGGAAACTGGCTAAAAAAAATAACTATCTTTTTGTTGTAGACAATTGTTTTGCTACACCCTATATTCAAAATCCTGCAAAATTTGGAGCAAATCTGATCTGTCATTCCGCTACAAAGTTTATTGATGGTCAGGGCCGCGTGCTGGGTGGAGCTATCCTGGGTCCAAAGTTTATTATTAAAGACGTTAGATCAATGGCCCGCCAAATTGGCCCGGCGCTATCGCCTTTTAATGCCTGGATTTTATCAAAAAGTCTTGAAACCCTGGCTGTTCGAATGGAAAAGCATTGCGAAAATGCCCTTGCACTTGCGAATTATCTTGATGCATCAGATGAAACAGGAATGGTGAAATATCCTTTTCTCCCCTCCCATCCCCAGATTGCCCTGGCGAAAAAACAAATGAAACTTGGAGGTGCACTTGTTACTTTCGAATTAAAAGGAGGCATGAAACGCTGTAAAAAATTTCTCGACAACCTGGAAATGTTGTCGCTTACATCAAACCTCGGCGATACACGTACAATCATTACTCATCCTGCATCAACGACACACTCGAAATTAACGCCGGAAGAAAGGAAAGCTGTTAATATCACCGATGGTCTAATAAGAATATCTGCTGGGCTTGAACATATCGATGATATTATGGATGATATCGATCAGGCTATCAGGAAATCATCATAAATTCCCGCCTTCATAAAGGCAGAAAAATCAAAATTATTATTCAAATAATAAAAGATATTCATATCTTTGATTCTGTAATTAGCAATACGATTTAAACTACGGATCTTCAGAAAGAGATATTAGTTGGGTTTATAACATTTTCAGTGTCAAGATCCGTATTTTTTGCTGAATAACTGTTCATACTTATCATATCCGGTAAGGTCTCTCCTCCTGGAGGGGCCTTTTTCATTACCATGCTTACTTTGTAAATAAAGATTTTGAGTAATAATCAGAGGTAACTAAAATAATAAAGTATACGCTAATAGATTAATCTGCCTCGATCTCATTTTCTTTAGGAAATACTTTATTCTTAATTTTCAGCATATCGTTTTTCAGGTTTGCAACAGTTTTCAGTAATTCCTCCTGCGGAAGTATAGGCTCCGGGAGTTCCTTGCTGATAAAATGAACAAACTTCCACATTTCTTTAACTTCTGTCACAATCACATCATAAGGCTCATACAAGGGATTAAGCGAATAAAGCCTGAAAATACCTTCATCTTTTATAAGATTCTCAACTACCTTAAACACAATTCCATCGTCAAGGGTAAATACGATATAGGCCTGACCGGAAATTACCTGGCTCCAGTCCTGCACGTACTCGCCTGTTACCCATGAGCCTTCCGGAATAGGCAGCATAGAGTCACCGCTGAGTTGAAATGTACGGTATTTCTTTTGTTTTGAAAGAAAAGGGATCTGAAAGCGAGGAAGCTGAGTGATGTATTCGGGATCGGCAAAACCTGTCGCATATCCGGCCTTGGCTTTTTCACTAACCAGTTCAATATTTTCGTCATTATCAGCATTAACTGTTGTAGCCAACACCCGTAATCTTCCCCCTCTGATAAACACGTCTTCGCCATGTTCAAGCTGACGGAGCTGAAGCTCCGACAGTTTTGGCAGATCGATATTTAAAAGCGTATCGATAGCTATGTTATAAAACTTTGAAAATGCAATAAGTGCAACAATTGTAGGCTGGCTTACTTCATTTTCATAACCACTCAGCGTAGGTCGTTTCATGCCCAGGTGTTCGGCAATTTCATTCTGTGTAATGCCTCTACGCCTTCGTAAGAACTTGATATTGGTATTAAAATACGTTTTCATAGCAGAAATTTTTAACGATTACAAAACAAGCATTCATTTGTTGCTAATTTAATCAAATTTTTTTAACTTACCATCATATAGATGATTATTTATTAATCGCATGATCAGGGAAAATGCAGGAAGCAGGAGTGTGGTACATCTCGACCTGGATACGTTTTTCGTATCGGTCGAACGCCTGGTAAACAGTAATCTGAATGGCAAACCCATTATTATAGGGGGTATGTCGGACCGCGGTGTAGTGGCAAGTTGCAGCTACGAGGCACGTACCTATGGTGTACATTCGGCCATGCCCATGAAAATGGCCCGTATGCTTTGTGCCGATGCCATCTTTATCAGGGGCGACATGGAATTATACAGTCGCCATTCACACATGGTTTCGGAAATTATTGCCGAACGTGCACCACTTTATGAAAAAGCTTCTATCGATGAATTTTACATTGATGTTACCGGGCTCGATCGTTTTTTTGGCTGCATGAAATGGACCCGGGAGCTACGGGAATCCGTTATAAAACATACGGGGCTTCCCATTTCGTTCGGTCTTTCAATAAATAAGACCGTGTCGAAAATAGCCACAGGTGAAGCCAAACCCAACGGCGAAAAAGAAGTTCCCCCGATTATTGTGCAACCCTTCCTGAATCCGCTGTCGATAGCCAAGATTCCCATGATCGGCAAAAAAACGTATCATTTACTTCGTTCGATGGGTATTGCCACTATGGGTACGCTTAGTATGATACCCCCGGAAATGATGGAAAAGGTTCTGGGCAAGAACGGCCTCGTGATATGGGAAAAAGCCAACGGGATCGACAATACTCCTGTGCACCCTTATTCGGAACGAAAATCGATAAGCACCGAACGCACTTTCGATGAAGATACTATTGACGTTGTAAAACTGAAAGAAATTCTTGTAAGCATGGTCGAAAAACTTGCATTTGAAATGCGTCAGAAACAACGCCTGACTTCATGTGTAACGGTAAAAATTCGTTATTCAAACTTCGACACGCACACCCTGCAAAAACGCATTCCCTACACATCTTTCGATCACCAGTTAATTCCTTTAACCAAAGAACTGTTCGACCGGCTTTACCAGCGGCGTATGCTCATACGGCTGATAGGCGTACGATTCAGTTACCTGGTACAGGGCGTACAGCAGCTTAATATGTTCAATGATACCCCAAAAACCGTAAATCTGTATAAAACAATGGACAAATTACGTAACCGTTACGGACGAAAGGCTGTGCGAAGAGCTATTGGAATATAACAGATGGGAAATAGATATAAGAAATGAGATATGAGATGTGAGTTCTGGAAAAAGGAGGACAGATTGTGAATTGGAACATCCAAAGCGTATCAAATCAGAACTTTAAACCTGCCGAAAGGCAGGCTTTAAACCATTCTCTAACCGATTCTAAACAGCTTTTCACCTATTTACCCCGGCAGTTCGCCAAAAAATCATGCGAACATATTAATAATCAGTGTATATTGTATTGGTATTTTATTGTTAATAAATGTCGGTAAATACGCAACCAAAATTGCGCATTAGCATCTTAAATTTGAGTGTATTTATCACTGGCATGTATATTGTAGTGTACGTAAAATTGTAAAGAGGATAAAAATTGAAGAATCATGTTGAATCGCACAGACATAGAATACTTGAAACAAGTGAATGCGATAAGGAAGAAACTGGGTATTGCTCTGGATTCTAAAGAATTTAATCAACATTCTTTTCTTTCGGCTATGGCTGAGGTTAGAAGTAACCTGTCCAAGAGAAAAGCTTCTTAACACTTTTCCCTTTTACTATCTCCTATAGTCTTTCATCTTCTCTCATTTCACAGCTAACAGAGTAAATTATAACTCGGGTATTTCTTTTTGATCTAGCCTAAAAAATCAAAATTCAATTTTTAAAGTAAACTTTCCGATAATGGTTGCCATTGCTGGTACATTATACATATATTTGTTACCAGAACCAATAAAACAAATTAAATGGCTAATAATCAATTTAATAATCTTAATTTACATCCGATTGTCACGAAATTACTCCGAAACTGGAAAACGGTTTTCATAGTCCTTATAATTTTTATTATTGCTTTAAGCGGTTTTTTCCAGGTTAAACCTGAAGAAGTAGGAGTAATAACCCGATTCGGAAAATATATTCGTAAAGCAGATCCCGGACTCAATTTTAAGTTTCCATTTATTGAAAAAGTTACGAAGGTACCTGTTGAACGACAACAAAAACTTGAATTTGGTTTTCGTACAATCAGAGCCGGAATTAATTCAGAATATACGAAATCCGGATATAAGGATGAATCTTTCATGTTAACCGGAGATCTTAATTTGGCTGATGTAGAATGGGTTGTCCAATACCGTATTGATGATCCATACAAATATTTATTTAAAGTCAGAAATCCGGAAACCACTTTAAGAGATATTTCCGAAGCAACAGTCAGACAAATTGTTGGAGATCGGACAGTTGATGAAGTAATTACCGTAGGTAGAACAGAAATTGCAGCCAAAGTGGAGGAACTCATGCAAAAAATATGTGATGATTACTCCATAGGAGTAAAAATAGATCAGGTTGTTTTACAGGACGTAAATCCACCAGATCCTGTTAAGGCTGCATTCAATGCAGTTAATGAAGCAGATCAGGAAAAACAAACACTCATCAACCAGGCCAAATCAGAGTATAACAAAGTAATTCCCAAAGCGAGAGGTCAGGCCCAGGAAACCATACAAAAGGCACAGGGTTATGCTACTGAACGTGTAAATGAAGCAAAAGGAGAGGTAGCCCGATTTAATGCACTATACTTCGAGTACATAAAGGCTCCTGAAGTTACAAAACGCCGTATATATCTTGAAACTATGACCTCAGTCCTTCCTAAGCTGGGACACAAAATTATTACGGATGACGATGGAAATAATGTAATTCCGCTTTTACAGATGCAGATGCAGGAACAAACTCAAAAAAATTGATTCATGAAAAATAATAAATATACACTATACATTATTATAATAATTTTATTGATAATTATTGCCACTTCAAGTACATACGTTGTGAAAGAATCAAATCAGGTAATAATTACACAATTTGGTAAACCGGTTGGAAATGCTATTACCGAACCAGGACTTAAGTTTAAAATCCCATTTATTCAAAAAACAAATTATTTCGAAAAGCGATATATGGAATGGGACGGCGATCCTAACCTGGTTCCTACTAAAGATAAAATGTTCATTTTTGTTGATTCTTATGCACGCTGGCAGATTACTGATCCGTTACAATTCTTTAAAAGACTTACCAATGAGCGAGGAGCCCAATCCAGACTCGATGACATTATTGATGGTGAAACACGCGACCACGTGGCTGCACATAACCTGGTAGAAACGGTTCGCAGTAGTAACAGAGTTCCTATTTCTTCGGGAATTGTAAGTGAGGAAATTGGTGATTCACTAGTGGACATATTAGTCGGCAGGGAAAAAATACAATCCATGATCCTTGAATCTTCAAATGAAAAAGCTAAAGATCTTGGTATTGAAATTCTTGATTTTCGTTTTAAAAGAATCACATACGAAGAAAAGGTACGGGAACAGGTTTACAATCGGATGAACAGTGAAAGATATAGAATCGCTGACAAGTATCGCTCTGAAGGTCAGGGTGAAGCATCAAGAATTAATGGGGAAAAAGAAAGAGATCTAAAGACTATCCAATCGGTTGCTTTTAAGGATGCAGAAGAAATAAAGGGGAAAGCCGATG
>CAYUAV010000157.1:0-7766 GCA_964442665.1 uncultured Bacteroidales bacterium | reverse complement strand
TGTACGAGAAAAACAATTAAAAATTAATAATGAAGAATGAAAAATCACAGATCACAAATCACTAAAATTATGACCTGATGGGAAATGATACGATTCATCTTATGCACTGGTTGGGCACAAGCGGAGGAGCGACAGTGCAACAATGAAACGTAACCGATAAAAAGATAAAATAAAATGTTAACCAACGCACAACCGAACGAAGTGAGCTCACGAACACCATTAAAAATTAAACATATTTTGAGTAAAGCAAAAGTGCTCCAGCCCGTCCCACAACCCTCCCTTCGCTGCAAGGCATTTATAGCATTCACAAATGGCTGATTATTTTTTTAGCTGTTTAAAAATTTTATGATAATCTCAGGAAATATTTTTATATTTAAGCAGTTATGTAAATATTAAATTTTTATTTCCAACTTAAAACTACTTTATTATGTCAAAAAATCGCAATTACAATTACAAGGATGTCGATATGTTAATGGCATCGAAAACCATTGCTGAAAGTTTCAAAACCAATCTAACTGAGTTATCGAATGCCCGTTCCGATTGGAATGAAACGTATGCAAACGAATTGATTTCACGTATCGACCATGTTATTGAAAACAATCTGGGTATTGATTCTAAAAAGGATCTTCGCAATGCGTCTTCTGTTCTGGCATCTGTTCAGGTACCTGCAAAACGTGATGTATCGTTCTTCAAAACCCAGATTGATGATGACTTTAAAAAGGAATCATCAAAACGGGACGAAATACTCAAAACGTTAGGGTTTGCCAAAAACCTTCGCGGAGTTCAGAATGGCAACCAGGAAGCATTAATACAACTGCTTTATGCCTTTAAAACAAATATGACAGAGGCATTACGTCAGGAGATCACTGCAAAAGGTATAAATGGTGCTTTAATCGATCGGATTATCGGCTATGCTGATACCTTTAAACAGGCAAACGTCACACAAGAGTCATTCAAAGAATCAACCAAGGAAATCACCAAAGAAGTATCGGATGCATTCAATGCTATCTATGATGATATCATTGGTATCTGCAAGAAAGCGTCAAGTTATTATCAGTACGAACCCCTGAAAAAAGAACAATTCACTTTTGCCAAAGTGATTGGCAATCTGGGGGCTGCAAAAAAGATAGCTGAGACAACAGATCAACAATCTGCAGCATAATCTTAAAACGTTTATTTGTCATTTGAAAAAGAGGGGAGCCCATCTCGCAGAGTGGGGAGTATGTTCTCAGAGTCAGAAATGGATCCCGCACTATGGGGAGGGCCTCCCGCAATGTTTACCCGCCGACAGGCATGGCAGGGAATTAATTCTGCAGAGTGGGGACATCATCTTGCAGAGTGGGGACTAAATTCCCGGAGCTGGGAATAAGTCCCGCACAGTGGGGAGCATATCCTGCAAAATGGGGAATAAACATTGCAGACCGGGGATATGATTACGCAGAGATGGATGACAAATCAGAAGCCAACGCACACCGTCCCTTCTGCTGCAAGGCACATTGGCAAAACCCTTAAAGTCTGCGCTTCACCTGATTTTGCCAAAGAGCCTTTTCGCCCGTCCCGCTCCAGCGAGAGACAGATTGATGAATATAAACCGCCGGTGCCATAACCGCCAATCTAAATAATATGAATGGCGTAACTACCCTTGCAGGCCTGACGCGTGAAATTGAAAAAATAAGCACCGTAAGCGGCGCCGACATACGGGCCGTACTCTATGCCCTGGTCGATGTCATTACCGGTAACCTGGGCGACGGTAAGATTGTCAGGCTGGGTGAGTTGGGCAGTTTACTCGTAAGCATCAGCAGCGAGGGGCGCAATACATCCGAAGAGGTAAATGCCGCCGCAGTGCGTAATTCCAAAGTGATATTCACCCCGGGCATACAGATCAAAGAAATGCTGACTACATTGAAATTTCAAAAAGCCTAAGGCTTTTCGACGTATAATTATATAGTATCCGTTTTATGCGTATAGAATTTTTTTTTATACGCATAACTTTTAAAACTTACAGGCATCGGATTTTTTTTATAAGCATAAGTTTTATAACCGGTAATTCTTTGAGAATTCTTCGTAGTCAGTGCCTTAGTGGCTGTTTTTCTTTTCGCCACAAAGGCTCCACGATACACGAAGTAATCAGGGCAAGTTTTTATTTTACAACGAAAAAAACCTAATTTAGCTTATACACAGAAAATGGGCTGTGTATAATGGTAAAGAGTTAGTCGGGAATTTCCTGTTAACCGGCCCATTACTTGTAATTGTTGCTAATACATAAACCACCATGCCTGAACACACTACCGGTTATTTTTTCAGCTATACGCGTTCCGATTCGGAATTTGCCCTGAAATTGGCCAAAGAGCTCCGCCAATCCGGGGCAAAACTCTGGCTCGACCAGCTCGATATTAAAGGCGGCGAGCGCTGGGACCGTACCGTGGAAACAGCCCTGGTCAACTCGCAGGGTGTATTGGTTATTCTTACTCCCGAGTCCGTTAATTCGGCAAATGTCATGGACGAGGTTTCCTATGCTCTCGAAGAGGGGAAACTGGTTATTCCCATTCTCTGGCGTGAATGCCAGATCCCCTTCCGGCTCAGACGTGTACAATATATTGATTTTACCGGAGAATATAAAACGGGCTTTGATCGACTGCTCCTCGCCATGCAAATCGAGCCGGTATCAGTAACATTCGAAGGTAACAAAATAGAAATTGCAGAAGAAAGTGCACAGGATATTCAGCCGGAAACAATACCCGAACAAGATATGCCGGTACAAGGGAAAACGGCCGAGCATAAAATAACTGCAGCAAATGAGAATATTGAGGAGAAGGAAAAAGAGACCCCGGAGAAGAAAGATATCACGCTGTCCGGTCATCAACCTGCAGGGCAAAAAAGAACCCGGGCAATAATCATAGGCGCTGCAGCAGGCACTATTGTGGGAATGCTGGCGATGGCAACCATTAAAGATAACATCCCTGCAATGATTTATCTTTGGGGCCTGGTTACCGGATTAGGCGGAGCAATTGCAGGAGCAGTTTGTTCCACAGATAAGCGGAAAATTCGCCTGACTATAATAGTTGCGGTCCTGGGATGGATAATAGCCATGATAATCATTGATGAAAAAGGACGATTTGCTATCGGAGCAATATTCGGGGCCTCACCAGGATTAATACTGGGCAGTATCCTCGCCGCTATAATTTATAAAAAGAAAACACATTAAAAGACTTGACCGGTTATCGTTTAATTTAAAATTCTGATTCTTAGTAAATTCTTCGTGGTCTGGTGCTTTAGTGACTATTCTTTTTATTGTCACGGAGGCTCTGAGCAGCACGAAGGACAAATTACCGGTAAACCTCAGACTTGTAAAACATCAATAGCCCGGTCGGGTTTGTGGCTATTTTCGGCCATGTAACATATACTTCATACATAAATATCATATCACATACAGATAGTTTCATATGTTTTTACTATTTTACATGTTCAAATTAAATGTGATACGGATATGAGATGGAGAGAAGTTTTTACAGGTAGTCTGGTTGTACTTGCGTTTTTTACATGTAACCGGACTTTTAGCCAGCTGACACCCATGGAAGCGGTCTCACAAATGGGCCGCGGGATCAATATAGGCAACACGCTCGAACCGCCCGATGAAGGCGACTGGAACAATCCTCCGGTTCAGGAATACTATTTCGACGATTATGTAGCCGCCGGTTTTTCGACCATCCGGATCCCCATTACATGGGATCATCATACATCGGCCTCGCCGCCCTATACCATTGATGCAGCGTGGATGGACCGTGTGGCACAAATAGTGGACTGGGGCCTGAGCCGGAAGCTGTTCATCATTATCAATGCGCACCATGAAACCTGGTTGAAAGAAAATCCCAATCCCGATACCCTGGCGCGCTTCGACAGCATCTGGAGCCAGATTGCAGCAAGGTTTCAGGACCGGTCGGACAGTCTCTTCTTCGAGATGATCAATGAACCCTATCCCATGCCCCTGTCGACAGTCGATTCGCTGAACGCGAGGGTGCTTTCCATAATCCGGAAAACAAATCCCACGCGTATTGTCCTGTTTTCGGGTCATATGTGGTCGGGCGTATGGGAACTGGTTCAGGCGCGGGTTCCGGATGACGATTACCTGATGGGATATTTTCACTCTTATGATCCCTGGGGTTTTGCAGGAGAAGGTCAGGGAACCTGGGGTTCTCCCGGCGATGTCAGTTCTATAGCAGCTATCTTCGACCGGGCGCAGCTATGGACCGATGATACGGGTATTCCGGTTATAATCGGAGAGTTCGGTGCTGTGTCGGCCTGCGATTTTAATTCACGCAGTTACCACTATGCTACCTATGTGGAACAGGCCCTGGAACATAATATCGCCTTTACCGTCTGGGACGACGGCGGATGGTTCAGGATCTATCAACGCCAGGATCGTGACTGGAACTATCTGAAAAATATAATAATTAACTTTTCCGCATTGAATCCAACTCAGGTCCATATTACTAACCAGGACGGAGAATCCGTATTACTGGAATGGGTAAACCGGACGTCGGAGAATGACAGCATTCTGATCCAGCGGGGCCCTTCTCCGACAGAATGGACCCAAATTGCCCGGCTGGCGAATGATATATCGGAATATACCGATACGGATGTGGAAACAGGAGAAACATACTATTACAGGATTGTCGCACACTTTACCGATACAACCGATCTGCTCTCTTACCCGGTAGCGGTAACTGCTTCACTTCCCAACCATCTTGCTGAAAGTGAGAGGACAGAGATATTACATATTTATCCCAATCCGGCAGAGAACATGATACAGGTCAGTCTGAGTAATGGTGAGTCAGTTTCTGTTATTGTGCTTTATAACCTGAAAGGTCAGGTTATAGAAAAGAATACACACCAGGGGAATGCAGTTATTGTTCCGGTTAGTCATCTTGAAAAAGGATTCTATTTATTGGAAGTTCAAACAAACAAAAACACATATCATTCGAACTTCATCAAACAATAGTTAATCGTATTGATATTAGCACTGCTTATGATATAACCTGGTGATATTTGCCAATGCTATAATTTAAAAGGGATTGACAATACTCTTCAAGTTGTAAGAAGATAAGCTGAGATCAGTATAAAATCATCCCTTACCGCAAAAAAGTCGCTTATGACCCATGAAAAATCATTTATTACTTTATAAAAATCATTCATGCTCATTAATTAATCATCCTTGGTAAACATTCATTGCAATAAACAGGATCAGTCTTAAATTCTTTGGGATGTCTGTCTTAGCGATTTTGCATCAGGTACTTTTCTCTATTATAACACAGATATATTAAGCCTTCAATAACATGAGAATTCTTCATTAAAAAGGAAATATTAATAAATTTACTTTTATGAATTCATTCTATATATTATATTTCCTGATTAGTATTTTTGCAGGCACCCTCTCAGGATGGTTGGGAGGCCTGTTAACCAAATACAGAATATTCAGCAAAAAAATCGGATATTTTATATTTGGAGCCGTTATTGGCCTGGTCCTGTATGTATTTCTTAGATCAGTGATTGCTGGTTTCAGGATTTTTGAAATTAATATCCTGTGTATTCTGCTACCCATAATCCTGTTGCTGGTTATTGACAAAATAAAAAGACGAAAAAACCTATCTGTTAAGAGCCATGTTACATATGAAAATAATTTAACAAATAAAACAACCGTTAGATCAACGAATGAGAAAGATATCCGTTCAGAAGAATCAATAACTCATAATCAAAAGGAGTTGGTTGATCGGATGCAACTCTCTAAAAATAATATCTTTATTTCGTACCGCAGAGATGACAGCTCGGATGTAACCGGCCGCATATACGACAGGTTGGCTCTTAAGTTTGGACCTGACTTTGTATTTAAAGATGTCGATTCAATTCCCCTTGGAGTCAATTTCAAACAATATATCGACAAAATAATTCAAAAATGTAATATCCTTTTAGTGGTTATTGGCGATAATTGGTTAGAAGTAAAAGATGGTAGCGGGAAACCCCGGATTCAGGATCCAAAAGATCATGTCAGGCTGGAAATTGAAGCCGGACTTAAACGATCCATCCCAATTATTCCGATATTAGTTAAAAATGCCCAGTTACCATCCCAAGATGATATCCCTGAAAGTATGATTGAAATTATCTACTATAATGGCATTGCTGTGCGACCTGATCCGGACTTTCATCATGATGTCGATCGGTTGATTAAAGGTATTGAATCGTATACAAATATATCATGATAATATACCGGTTTTATAACACTTCCAATTTTATGATTTTAATTCGGTCACAAAAACGAAGTCACAAAACTACCCTTATCTATTTCTTAAATCAATTTAGATAGGTTTTTCATGTTTTCCCAATTTCAATTAAATATAGTACCTTGGCCAAGCTAATTACTTAATTGAACCCATATAAACCATTTACCTATGAAAACCAGATTATTCTTTATCCTGTTGTTTATTATTTGCCTTATTTTAAATGCCTGTGTAAGCGAAAACACCCGCTGGAATGAAACTAAACTGGAAAATTCAATTACCGCCTATGAATCTTTCCTGGAAAAATATCCTGAGGGAACATTTACCGATTCTGCTTCACTTATCCTGGAAGAACTTTATTATAAAGATGCAAGAAATGCCGATTCAATAAAAAAGTACGAAAACTTCCTGGCAAAATATCCGGAGGGACCCTATGCCGATTCAGCACGTCTGTTTATTAAATTAATAGATTATAAGGCGGCTGAGACATTAAATACAGTTGAGGCCTTTGAAGAGTTCATTAAAAAATATCCCGATGATTCCCTGACAGAAAAATCAAAATTAATACTTGCTAATTTTTGGTTTATTGAGGATCTTGATTATTCAATTGTAAATTCCATTGAAACTTATTGTGGTATAAATGAAAAGACTGTAAAAGCCAAAGAAGGTTATTTAATTACAATTCAGGGTAATTTTAGTGTAGCATCAAATTCCAATAAATCGATTATGCTTTCCGATATTAGGTTATCAGGCAGATATAAAGATAAATCAAAAGGAACAAACTGGGAATCTGAAGTTTTAGTATTTGGATTAGGCGATACGGGACCGTGTTCTTTTTATGATAATGAATGTCTTATTAAAGGAGAGATGACCATAACAGTGGATGCTGGTTATGGAATTGGTTTTAAAAAGAAGAAAAAAGGAGATGCGGGTGAATTATACATTATAGGAAATACTGTGCCAATCTGTTTGGCTTTTATTGCCCCTGAAATTCCTAACGATTACTTTTATCTTAGCTTTGAGCACAGAGACTTTCCTATTAAGCTGAAAGTTAAAGAATAGGAAATTTGATTTGAAAAATCATGGAGTATTACGAATTCTCCTGGCATTCACCATAATAGCTTTTTACTGTCAGAATAGTGGATACTATGATAGCATACTGTGGTCTGGAGTGCGATAGTTGTCCCATCCACCTGGCAACTCTCGAGAAAGACGAAATGCGCCAACAGGTAATGAGGGAATCGATTGCCCGAACCTGTAATGAACACTACGGCATGCACTTAAAACCCGAGGATGTTAACGACTGCGATGGTTGCCTCGCTAATACAGGGAGGCTCTTTTCCGGTTGTCTGAGCTGTGCGATCAGGAAATGTGTTATCGGCAGAAATCATGAAAGTTGTGCTGACTGCCCGGAATATGCCTGCGATAATCTTAAAACAATGTTCCGTTCCGATCCATCGGCAGAAGCCCGCCTGAACAAAATCCGAATTAAAT
>CAYUAV010000156.1:0-7840 GCA_964442665.1 uncultured Bacteroidales bacterium | reverse complement strand
TCACGCATATCATCGGTATTAGGTTTGAAGGACAGTCCCCAGATTCCTATCACCTTATTTTTCATTTCTTCTCCGAAATGGCCTGTAATTTTCTTAAACAGCAGATGCTTCTGATCATCGTTAACCTCTTCGACAGACTGAAGAATTCGTAACGGATAGTGTTTGTCCCTGCCGGTTTTTATTAATGCTTTCACGTCCTTCGGAAAACACGAACCTCCGTAACCTGCTCCGGGGTATATGAATTTATTGCCAATTCGCGGATCGGTACCAATTCCCCTACGAACCATATTCACATCGGCACCGACAATTTCACACAGGTTAGCGATCTCGTTCATAAAACTGATTTTTGTCGCCAGCATGGAATTGGCGGCATATTTGGTCATTTCAGCGGAGGGTATATCCATGAACAGGATGGGATGTCCGTTAAGCAGAAAGGGTTTGTATAACCGTCGAATTATTTTTTCTGCCTGTTCCGATTCGGTTCCCACGATAATCCTGGCCGGTTTCAGAAAATCTTCAACAGCCGATCCTTCTTTCAGGAATTCCGGATTTGAAGCTACATCGAATTCTATCTGCACATTTCTTTTTTTCAATTCGTCGCTGATAACATCTTTTACCTTTACTGATGTACCGATGGGAACAGTGCTTTTCGTTACTGCCACCGTGTAATCGGTTATCGATTGGCCAATTTCCCGTGCCACTGCCAGCACATGCCTTAAATCGGCGCTGCCGTCTTCATCCGGCGGAGTGCCGACAGCAATAAATACTGCTTCACAATCCTTAATATTTTCTTTCAGCGAAGTTGAAAATTTCAATCGCCCTTTCTCTGCATTTCGCTCCAGCATTGATTTAAGCCCGGGTTCATAAATAGGCAATATACCTTTTTTAAGATTTTCAATCTTGTTGCTGTCAATATCGATACAAACCGTATCGACGCCTGTTTCCGCAAAACATGTACCTGTAACGAGGCCAACATAACCCGTACCAGCAATTGCTATCTTCATTGTATTTCTGTTTAATAATTATGTCAAAAATATGGAGTGGCTGAGAAAAAAAAAACTCAAAAGCAAATTTTGTCTTTTTTTAGCTTCCGTTTCTTTGTTTTCGACCGCTAATTACTGCATTATTTTTAGGTATTGACTAGTATTTTATGCCGGAAAAT
Organism: uncultured Bacteroidales bacterium; assembly: GCA_964442665.1. GTDB lineage: Bacteria > Bacteroidota > Bacteroidia > Bacteroidales > UBA10428 > UBA10428. The sequence goes on along the minus strand of CAYUAV010000156.1, from coordinate 6,678 downwards.
TATAGCTTTGCAGCCTGATTTTAAACAATATAATGTCTAACTTATTAATTTATTGATTGTTAAATGTCTGAAAAAGAAAAGAAACAGGTAGAAGAACAAGTTCAGAATGCTGAGATTGTTGAAACTCCGGAATTCACGGAAGATGAAAAGAAAGAGGGAATCGAAGAGAATGCTGAAGAAAAAGATGAAGCTGTAGCTGAAAAAAAAGAAAAAGAGAAAAAAGAGGTTGCCAAAAAAGATAAAGAACCTGCAAAAAAAACAGCCAAAGCGGTAACTAAAGAAAAGCCGAAAAAAGAAACAACGACCGTTACGGCAAAAGAAAAGAAAGAAAAAACGGAAAAGGCTGCCAAGGCTAAAAAAGAAGTTCAGGCTGAGGCTAAACAAGAAAAAGAAGAAGGCTCAAAGAAAGAAAAATCAGAAGAAGTAAAATCAGAACCTGAAACTGAAGTAAAGGCTGAGTTAAAGGAAGAGAAACACGAAGAGCCCAAAAAAGAAAAAACAGAGGAAGAAGTTAAGACTAAACCCGCTGCAAAAAAAGTCACTGATAAGAAAAAAGGAGAAACCGGCAATGACATGCTCAGCGAATCGGATAACGAATTCGACTGGGAAGCATATAGCAACTCCAATGATATGTATGGGGCCGATCAGCGCGATACCATTGCCAAACTATACGATGAAACGCTCTCTACGATAGCCGAAAACGAAGTACTGGAAGGTACTGTGATCTCGATGAATAAACGGGAAGTGGTAATTAACATTGGCTATAAATCCGAAGGCGTTGTCAGCCTGAATGAGTTCCGCTATAATCCAAACCTTAAGATCGGTGATAAAGTTGAAGTATTTGTCGAGAGTCAGGAAGACAAAAAAGGTCAGCTGGTTTTGTCGCATAAAAAGGCACGCGCACTGAAATCGTGGGATAGGGTTAATGAATCACTGGAAAAGGATGAAATTATTACCGGATACATCAAATGTCGTACAAAAGGCGGCATGATTGTCGATGTATTTGGCATTGAAGCTTTCCTTCCGGGATCGCAGATTGATGTAAAACCCATTCGCGATTACGACATTTTTGTCGGTAAAACCATGGAATTCAAGGTTGTCAAGATCAACCAGGAATTTAAAAATGTCGTTGTTTCGCACAAAGCACTTATCGAAGCTGAACTTGAACAGCAGAAGAAAGAGATCATTGCCAAGCTCGAGAAAGGACAAATTCTTGAAGGTACTGTGAAAAACATCACATCGTATGGTGTATTTATTGATCTTGGCGGTGTAGATGGCCTGATTCATATAACCGATTTGTCGTGGGGACGTGTTAACCATCCCGAAGAATTTCTGCAGCTCGATCAGAAGCTCCAGGTAGTTATTCTCGATTTCGATGACGATAAGAAACGTATTGCATTAGGTCTGAAACAGCTGACTCCGCATCCATGGGATTCACTCGACGAGAATATGAAGGTGGGCGATGTAGTGAAAGGGAAAGTGGTTGTTATGGCCGATTATGGTGCATTTGTGGAAATAGCACCCGGGGTCGAGGGTCTGATCCATGTATCAGAAATGTCATGGTCGCAACATCTGCGCAGTGCCCAGGAATTCCTGAATGTAGGCGATGAGATCGAAGCTCAGATTTTGACTCTCGATCGCGAAGAACGGAAAATGTCGCTGGGTATAAAACAACTTAAGGCTGATCCGTGGGAAAATATAGAAAAGAAATTTGCAGTTGGCTCGAAACATACCGCCAAGGTGCGTAATTTCACCAACTTTGGCGTATTTGTCGAAATTGAAGAAGGTGTCGATGGACTGATCCATATCTCCGATCTGTCATGGACCAAGAAGATCAAGCATCCCGCAGAATTCACAAATATTGGCGATGACATTGAGGTAGTAGTGCTTGAAATCGACAAGGAGAATCGTCGTCTGAGTTTGGGTCACAAGCAACTTGAAGAGAATCCCTGGGATGTTTTCGAAACAATCTTTATTCCGGGCTCCGATCATGAAGGAACTATAACCGAGGTCATGGATAAGGGTGCAATAGTAGCGCTTCCCTATGGTGTTGAAGGTTTCGTTACCCCGAAACACCTGGTAAAGGAAGATGGCTCAACAGCAAAAGTCGACGAAAAACTTACATTTAGAGTTGTAGAATTTTCAAAATCTGCAAAGAAAATTGTACTTTCACATACAAGAGTATATGAGGAAGGAAAACGTTCTGCTGCTGATGCCGGAAAAAAAGCAGCTACAACAGCTGCCAAGAAGGCGGCTAAGAAAATAAAATCAAATCTTGAAAAGACCACCCTCGGTGATGTAACCGATTTGGCAGCACTCAAGCAGGAGATGGAAAAGGCAGAGAAACAAAAAAAGGAAAAAAGTAAAGAATCAAACGAAAAGTGATATATTTATAAAAACTTTTCAATATGGAATTTAAAATCGAAAAGCAAGACAATCACACTTTGATTCAGGTATTGGAAGAAAAACTTGATACACATATAGCACCCACATTAAAATCTGAACTGGTGCTGGTATCGGGTAATGGTGAAAGAAATATAATACTTGATCTGAGCAAATGTCGTTACTGCGATTCGTCTGGCTTAAGTGCAATTTTAGTAGCAAACCGACTCTGCAAAAATGCAAATGGTACATTTGTACTTACCGGATTGAATGACGCTGTTGAACGATTAATAACCATTTCACAGCTCGATACGGTGTTAAATATTACCAACACTATTGACGAGGGTGTTGATTTAATTGCTGATTCAAGTAAATAATATTTTTTGGTTCAATTACTATGATATTTGAATTGACGGTTCTGGGAAGCAGCTCTGCTTTACCAACGTCAACAAGGTTTCCGACCGCTCATGTACTGAATATGCATGAGCGGTTTTTTTTGATCGATTGTGGTGAGGGCACACAGATTCAACTGCGAAAAGCCAGAATCAGGTTCGGGAAAATAAATCATATTTTCATCAGTCATTTGCATGGCGATCATGTCTTTGGCCTGTTTGGTATTCTTTCCACATTTAATTTGCTGGGCCGAAAAACTGTACTGCACATATATGCACATCCTGATATGCAAGCACTCCTGGATTTCTATCGGGAACACTTTGCGGAGGATAATTCATATACAATTGAATTGCACATGGTTTCAAAGCGCAAAGTCCAGAAAATATATGACGATAAGATTGCTGAAATTTATGCGTTCCCTCTGAAACACAGAGTTCCCACATTTGGTTTTCTTTTCCGCGAAAAGGAGCGTCCATTGAACGTTAAAAAGGAAGCGATTGGCACATTTAATTTTACTGTTAAGCAAATTCAGACAATAAAAGCAGGCAAAGATATTCTCACCGACGATGGCCATGTAATTAAAAACAAAGATTTAACCGAGCCGGCATACCACAGGCGATCTTTTGCTTATTGTTCCGATACGGCCATTTATGAGAAGAATATTGATATTCTGAAGGGAGTAGATTTACTGTATCATGAATCTACTTTTCTTAATCGTGATAAACAATTGGCAAAGCTCACCGGACATGCAACTGCAGCACAAGCTGCGACCCTGGCAAAAAAGGCTGCAGCAGAGGAACTGATTATCGGACATTTTTCAAACCGGTATAAAAATGTAATGGATTTTCTTACAGAAGCCACTGCAATATTTCCGAATACAAAAATTGCCAATGAGCTGCAAAAATACCCGATACCGCTGACACGGGAAATCGTACAATGAAGTTTATGGTTCAGTCAAATCCTTTTCGATTAATGTCTATATTTGCGTTTCATTTATAAAATTATCCGCCAGTGCAGGAAACGATTCTCATTCTTGATTTCGGATCACAATACACGCAACTTATTGCCCGCAGAGTTCGTGAACTGAATGTGTATTGTGAAATTCATCCGTTCAACCGAATATCCGTTCCCGATACCAGGGTGAAAGGCATAATCCTATCGGGTAGTCCATGTTCGGTTAAGGATGAGGGACATCCGGTACCGGATCTTAAAAATATAAAGGGTATTGTTCCTGTTCTTGGTATTTGTTATGGCGCTCAATACATGGCCCAGCAGGCAGGAGGTCTGGTAAATTCTTCCAAACATCGTGAATACGGAAGAGCTAAACTTGAATTTATCAATCAGGAATCGCCGTTGTTAAAAGGACTAACGCCGGGCACCCAGGTTTGGATGTCGCATGGCGATACAATCGTCACTATTCCTGATGATTTTGAGATAATTGGCAGTACCCGCGATGTAAAAGTGGGAGCATATCATATTCAAAATGAGAATACCTATGGTATCCAGTTTCATCCCGAAGTGTACCATACAACCGAAGGGCTATCGCTTCTGCGAAATTTTGTTGTTGATATTTGTGGCTGCAAACAGGACTGGACACCCGCTTCTTTTATCGAGACTACTGTCAATGATATCCGTAAAAAAGTCGGGAACGACAAAGTTGTTTTGGGTTTGTCAGGTGGCGTCGATTCATCAGTTGCAGCAGTATTAATGAATTTGGCGATTGGTAAAAATCTGACCTGTATTTTTGTTGATAATGGTTTATTGAGGAAGAACGAATTCTCAAAAGTACTGGATTCATACCGGCATATGGGATTGAATGTTATCGGAGTTGATGCCGGCGATATTTTTCTTAACGATCTGAAGGGGATCAGCGAGCCCGAATTGAAGCGCAAGAGCATTGGCAAAAATTTTATTGAGGTATTTGAACGTGAAGCACGCAGGATTAAAGATGTTAAATGGCTTGCACAGGGTACTATATATCCCGATGTTATCGAATCGGTATCAGTAAACGGACCATCGGCAACTATTAAATCGCATCATAATGTGGGAGGATTGCCGGAACGTATGCACCTGAAGGTAATTGAGCCTCTGAACCTCCTGTTCAAGGATGAGGTTCGCAAAGTGGGTAAGGCGTTGAATATCGATAATATAATCATTGGCAGGCATCCGTTCCCCGGTCCGGGATTGGCGATAAGAATACTGGGTGAAATTACACCCGAAAAAGTTCATCTGTTACAAGAGGTCGACGATATTTTTGTTGAAGGGCTCAGGGAATACGGATTGTACGATCAGGTATGGCAGGCTGCGGCAATTCTGCTTCCGGTACAGTCGGTCGGAGTAATGGGCGATGAACGTACCTACGAAAACGTTGTTACATTACGTGCTGTGACTTCTACCGATGGCATGACAGCAGACTGGTCGAGACTACCCTATGATTTTCTGGCCGATATTTCGAATAAAATCATCAATAATATAAAGGGCGTAAACAGGGTTGTATACGATATCAGTTCCAAACCTCCTGCGACAATTGAATGGGAATGATGAACTTAATGATTCGAAAATTGATATACTATTGTAACTATATAATTTCAGCAACGAATAACGTTGTATAATAACACATACTATTCAGGTAACACATAATAAGATTCATGAGATTACATAACAGGATTTTTCAAAAAGGTCTGATCATAATACAATTACTGATTTTTCAGGGTTGTGTGGTGCTTACGGTGCAAGGTCAGATAAGCAGGGAATCGATGAAATACGGTCAATTTCTCCATTACCTTGACAGATACTACGTAGATTCCGTTAATACCGGAAAATTGGTTGAAGATGCCATAATATATCAGTTAAAACAACTCGATCCGCACTCAACTTATATTTCAGCCGATGATGTTCAGAAAATGAATGAACCCTTACAGGGTAATTTTGAAGGGATCGGTATATCGTTCAATATTTTAAATGATACCCTTTTCGTTATCAATCCCGTTCCAAACGGACCATCAGAAAAAGTTGGAATTATTGCCGGTGACCGTATCGTAAAAGTAGACGGTAAAAATATTGCGAATACCGGGCTTACAAACGAAGATGTATTTGCCTTACTACGCGGACCGAAGGACACTAAAGTAGATGTCACGGTAAAACGCCATTCGGTGGACAAATTACTTGATTTTACGATTGTCCGCGATAAGATACCCATCACGAGTATCGACGCATCCTATGTTATATCGAATGGAATCGGATATATCAAACTGAACCGGTTTTCTTTGACCACAATGGATGAATTTATCAAAGCGGGTCTTGAACTGAAGAAGAATGGCGCAAACGACTTAATACTTGATCTGACTGGAAATACCGGTGGTTATCTCGATATGGCAGTTGCTCTCGCCGATCAGTTTCTCGATGATCAGAAACTCATTGTTTATACCGAAGGCCTTCATAGTGAACGAAGAGAATATCTTGCCGATAATACCGGATTGTTTGAAGAAGGAAGAATTATTATCCTGATCGATGAAGAATCGGCATCGGCCAGCGAAATTGTTTCAGGAGCTATTCAGGATTGGGACCGTGGTATCATTATTGGAAGGCGTTCGTTCGGTAAAGGACTTGTGCAGCGACAGCTTGAGTTGCCCGATGGTTCAATAATCCGTCTTACAACTGCTAAGTATTATACACCTTCCGGGCGATTAATCCAGAAGCCATATAATAACGGACTCGAGGACTATCAGCAAGAAATATACAAACGCTATCGGCATGGCGAATTTGTGTACAAAGACAGTATTTCTTTTCCCGACTCCTTGCAATATCAGACACTTATCGATAAGAGAACTGTTTTTGGCGGAGGTGGTATTATGCCCGACATTTTTATCCCTCTCGATACAACGATGTATTCCGATTATGAAC
>CAYUAV010000155.1:0-7854 GCA_964442665.1 uncultured Bacteroidales bacterium | reverse complement strand
TCCCTATCAAGGTGGGTATATATTTCTGTTGTCAGAATGGATTCGTGTCCCAGCATTTCCTGTACGGCACGCAGATCGGCACCGCCTTCAAGCAGATGCGTGGCAAAGGAGTGACGAAATGTATGCGGACTGATTGTTTTATGAATTCCTGCCTTTTGTGCCAGCTCTTTTATGATGGTAAAAATCATCACCCGTGTAAGACCCTTTCCCCGCCGGTTCAGAAATAATATGTTACCGGAACTCTTATTTACCGTCAGATGGTTCCGGTAATTCTCCATATAAAAACCTATTTCCTGCAAAGCAACCCGGCCGATAGGTATCAATCTCTCCTTACTTCCTTTCCCCTTCACTTTAATGAATCCTTCCTGAGGGAAAATGTCCGATAATTTCAGCGTTATTAATTCCGAGACCCGCAAGCCGCAACCATAAAGAGTTTCGATAATCGCTTTATTGCGGTGTCCTTCGGGCTTGCTCAGATCGATGGCAGCTACAATCCGGTCAATTTCACGTACACTTAAAACCACCGGTAATTTTCTTCCCAGTTTAGGTGATTCCAATAAAGTGCTCGGATTAGTGTAAATGACTCCGGAATACTTCAGATAATGGAAGAAAGCCTTTATTGAACTTACATTTCGTGCCTGTGTGCGGGATGTTATTCCAAAATCGCTTAACCAGAGAAGATAATGTTGCAGGATTTCGAGCGTTACCACTTCTATATTGTTCTCCTGATTTTGATTCGATAAATACTGATAGAAATGATGAATATCACTAACATAGGCTTCCACACTGTTTTTCGACAGGTTTTTTTCCAGTTGCAGGTAACTTCTGAATCCTTTCATAGAATCATCCGGAGAATTCATATTCTTTTAGAAATTTTTTAATATCCTATTCCCGGTGAAAATATATAATTACAACATTTCATAAAAGTATATTAACAACAATAATTTTTGCATAAAGTAGTATTATTATTAATCACCCGATCACTGATTGAAAAAATTAAATTGTAGGAACCAAATTTCGGCCATGAGCTTTCACTTAAATTAACAATTAGTTCCTTAAAAATTGATTTCCTTTTTCTACTTTCGCTTATACGACTTGTTTAATGAGGACCGTTTTATTCACGATATTTTTCATTTATAGTTCATATCTGATAACATCAGCTCATCCGATACATGTTTCTGTTGTGAATATGGATTATATTGCGGATTCAAACAAAATGGAATTTTCGGTCCGGCTCTTTTATGATGACTTTCAATCGCTGATAAATTATAAGTATAATACCATGCTGAATTTTAAAAGTCTGAGTCGGATGACTACTAAAGAACAGCATGCAGTAACTGATTATATCGATCGAAATTTTATTATAACTGATGGACAACAACATCGTATCCCTGTGGAATTTACTGGCTGGAAATTAGAAGATTTCTCAGTTTGGCTCTTTTTTAATGCAAATCCGAACGATGAAATTTCATCGATTACTTTACAGAATACTATCATGCTCGATCTTTTTTCAGATCAGGTAAATCTCGTAATTTTGCAACTGGACGAAATTCAAAAAGGATTTGAATTCAATAAACGAACTACGACACATACATACATACCTTAGATGAACCGGGTTATCCATAGCATATTATTGCTTCTGATTTTTCCGTCCCTTTTAATGGCAACCCATAACAGGGCCGGGGAAATCACCTACCGGCATCTGGGAGGATATACCTACGAATTCACTGTTACCACATATACCTACCGATATAGCAATGCCAACCGCAGCGAACTGACGGTACAATGGGGTGATGGTTCTTCCTCGATTATTCCCCTTGTCGATCCCCCCGGGCATGAAGTGATTGAGGGTACCGATTATTTTCATAATACATACATTGGAACTCATACCTTTCCTGGTGCGGGTATTTATGAAATACTGATGGAAGATCCAAACCGAAACCTGGGAGTAAATAACATACCCAACTCGGTGAATGTCATTTTTTCCATTAAAACCACCATGCTGATAGGTTCATCGATTGGCTCGAATAATACGCCCATCCTTACCAATCCTCCCATTGATAAGGCGGCTCTCGGACATATTTTTAAACATAATCCAGGGGCTACCGATCCTGACGGCGACAGCCTTTCATACCAGATAACAGTTTGTACAGGGGCTAATGGCGATCCCATTGAAGGGTATGTATTGCCTTCGGCAACCGATACCCTGCTGATTGATGAAGTAAGAGGAGATCTGATCTGGAATACACCTGCCGAAGTGGGCGTGTATAACATTGCCATCTTTGTCGATGAATGGAGGAGAGGAATACGTATCGGGAGAATTGCCCGCGATATGCAGATCGATGTGTATGAAACTGACGATCATCCTCCGGTTACCGATTCGGTTCCGGATTACTGTATCGTTGCGGATGATTCACTGAACCTTGCCTTTCATTTTACCGATGCGGATGGCGACCCGATGCAGCAGAGTATGTTCGGTGGTCCTTTCGAAGTTACACATCCTGCGGAATTCAGGATCGATTCCAGCGACTATGGTAACCTGTATTCACATTTTTCATGGAAAACTGATTGTTCACATGCCCGTAAACAACCTTATCAGGTTGTGATACGGACTGAAGATATTACCGACGATATCAACCTCTCGGATATTATAAGTTTCTTTATTACGGTTTTACACAGGGCGCCGGAAGATCTGGTTGCCCTGCCCGGACTCGATACCATAAGACTTGAGTGGTCGGCAACAAAATGCGGGAATGCTGCCGGATATAAGATTTACAAAAAGCTGGGCAACGGTCCCTATACACATGAAGGTTGCGAAACCGGTGTGCCGGTTGACGGTTATGAACTGATCGGTTATGTGACGGGATCGAATACAACCTCATTTACCGACGATAATATGGGAGCAGGACTGGTTCCCGGATATGACTATTGTTACAGGATTACGGCTTATTATAATGACGGAGCTGAGAGTATTTCTTCCGAAGAAGTATGTACAACACTTATTCCGGGAACCCCTCCGATATTAAAGGTAAGTGTTTTATCCGATGATGAAACCGATGGTCAGATAGAAATTGTCTGGGCAGTACCTCAGGGTATCGATACTATCGACGATGGACCCTATCAGTACCAGGTGTTACGTATGGCTCCCGGCGCAGAAGATTTTACTCCGGTTGCCTTTGTCCCTGAAATTCCTACTTACGATCTTATAGATACGACGTATATCGATTCGGGTCTCAATACCCTGGATTTTCCATTTACCTACACAGTGAAATTGTTCTATGATGAAGATGGTGTTTGGAAACAGCTGCCAGGAAATGAAAATGCTACTTCGCAGTATATCGAAATTGATGGTGCCGATAACCGGTTAACGTTGAATATGAAAAAACGATCGCCATGGCTCAATCATCTGTATCAGATATACAGGCAAAATTCAGCCGATATATTCGTTCTGATCGATTCTACGGAAGAATCGGTTTATACCGATACAGGACTGGTTAATAACCGGGAATATACATATCGTACAATTGGTGAGGGAATGCGTCCTCTTTACGGAAAAGAATATTTTACTATTAATAACTCGCATCTGGCTACCGGTATTCCCCTGGATACTGTTCCGCCCTGTCCGCCCGATCTCTTTGTTACCTCGGAATGTGATAGTCTTGACGCTTACAATTATCTTTCATGGGATCCCCCTGTCGATAGTTGTACTAATCAAGATATTATTGCTTATATAATTTACAGCCGCGATTCGCTTTATGGTGAGTTCAATGTCCTGGATACAGTTGGGCCGGGTATTTTCTCATATGAAGATATTCCCGAAAATTCAATTGAAAAATGCTATGCAGTGGCGGCAATCGATTCGGCGCACAACGAAAGTGATTTATTGCCATATTGTGTCTACAATATCTGTGGACTCTATCAGTTGCCCAATGTATTCACTCCTAATGGCGATGGTATACACGACATCTATCTATCGTGGAACCTGAATAATTATGTGAAACGGGTCCGGATGACTATATACAATCGATATGGGAAGGAAATCTATAAAACCGAGGATCCCGGTATTAACTGGGACGGAAGATATAACGGGAAACTTGTATCGACCGGTGTGTATTATTATATATGCGATGTTTTCGAACCACGTATAACGGGAACCATAATAAAAACACTGACCGGATTTATTCATGTTTATTCCGGAAAAGAAAATGTTACTGTCGAATGAAACATCGAAACGCAATATTATACATTTTGTTTAGCGTGATGTTACCACTGAAAGCACAGACTGATAACAACCTTTTTGATGCATATGGTAATTTTTATAGTGGTAACTATGACAAAGCTATTTCTGCATTTGATAATTTAATTCAGGAAAGTTATGTGCCCCGTTCTGTCGACTTTTTATACCGTGGAATTTGTTACTATAAGTCGGGTAATTATCAGGAGGCTTTACCCGATTTTGTTTTTGCATCGGAACATAAACAGCCTGAAGCTTACCTGTGGAGAGCCCGTACTTATGTGGTTTTTAATAATTTTGATGAAGCGGTCAACTGTCTGAAGAAATATCTGCAGGAAGCTCCGGTACTTGAAATTGAAGATGTAAAAAAGGATACGGTATTTAAAAAATTATATACTTCTGAAGCATGGTATGAATTTTTAGAGAATTACCGGCTATCAGCAGCCCAGGACATTATTAATGAAGCTGAATATTTTGCCGGCAGGCAAAAGTACAATGAAGCACATAATCTGATTGAAAGTTACAGCGGCAATCAGGATATCAGGCTGATTTTCTATAATAGCAGGCTCTTTGCAGCGGAGGGCAATACTGAACTGGCAATTAATGAATTAAACAGGGGATTGGCTGCTTATCCGGATCATGTAATTTTACTGAGACAAAAAGCAGGATACCTGATGCAATTGAAAAATTATAGTGAAGCATACGGGATTCTGACTAAAATACAGAACAGTATTCCCGAGGATTTTAATTTGCGGTATTCCCGCGCTGAGGCCGCTTATTATTCAGGAAATCTGACTGACGCAAAGAATGATATGGATCTGTATCTGAAATATTTCAATAACGAGGAGGCCATTTTTCTCGCCGGTGAAATCGAATATGCCTCAGGCCGTTACTTAAGCGGGCTCAGGTATTTTAACAAATTGTTGGAAAACAATGCTTCCAGTGCTGCGTATTTCAAGGCCCGCGGAATGACATATTATCAGACAAATACCCTACAGCCGGCTGCATACGATCTTTCCATGAGTCTCGACCTTGTTCCTGATGACGCCGAGGCTAACTATTATCTGGGTCTTACACAGAATTTACTGGGAAATAAAAAAATGGCATGTTACTACCTTAAAAGGGCAAAGAAATATGGCGATCTCAGGGCAGTCGAATACATTCAGAAAAATTGTAATAAGTAAGATATTAATATATAATACAAAACCTGTATTACATCTTTAATCCCAGACCCACATTAATAAATGCTATTCCATAGCCAATTTCTCCCATTACAAATAAATTATCGGAAAAGTAAAATTTGGCACCTGCAAACAGGTTAATGATCGGTCGGAGTGTTGCATCCGGATTGGTGACATCGGGGGATAGGGTTCCGTACTCTCTCCAGCTTTCGTAACGCAAACCGATATGGACACCGCCATATGTGTCGAGGGCATCGACCAGATGGTAGTGATAGGTTCCCCTAATTGCTCCTATAATGGTGGTACTTTTCCAGCCGTAATCATAACGCCAGTTATAATCAACAACTTCGTCCTTGTAAGTAGTGGCACCAACTATACCTCCGATACTCAATACTCCCGGACCCAGGTCATCACGCAATCCGACATCCAGCGAAACGGCCACCGGTGGCAACATGGTTCTGTAACCGTTATAAAGCACCCATGGAGTTCCGAATCCGACCATAAAATTCAGATCTTTATCTCCAACCTTAAACAGCTGCCCTTTGGCATCGCGGTATGGAAGGGCGAATGCAAGTACTGCAGATAATAGCAATGAAAAATATACTTTTTGTTTCATGGGTCAATTGTTGTTTTATGGTTTTCAGAAATTACCCTTAAACTTACAGTTACACTTGAAACGGTAATTCAGGAAATATTATTTCTTAATTCTGTCAGAAATTTTTTCATGTGAATGGTATTTTTTTCTTTGATTATTGCTTTCAGCTCTTCAAGTTTCTCACTGATACTATCCACCTGTTCGAAGGTATAGGGACTAAATAAAATTTCGGAGAGCAGAAAGTCATCTTCTGAAAGGAGTCCCCTGGCAATTTCGAGGTGTTTTTTAAAGGTGGTTCCGGGAGCTTCCTGTTGTTTCATGCAGGCGGCGAATACCATAGTTGAGGCAAAGGGAATGGATAATGAATAGGCAATAGTTTTATCATGATCGATAAAAGTGTATTCAAATATTTTTATGCCAAAAGAAGAATAGAGGTTCCTGAAGAATTTTTTTCCTTCTTCGGATGATTGCTTAATAATAATTGCACTTTGATTTGCGAGTTCTTTAATATTGGCAAATGTGGGACCGAACATCGGATGGGTTGATACGAATTTGCGTCCCGAATTCAAATAAAACTCCCGCAAGGGTGTTTTTACCGAAGTAATATCGGCAAGTATGCATGTATCAGGAAGAAAGGGAATAACTTCTTCAAAGACCGGAATAGTGTTCTGCAGACTTACAGCATTGATCAGAATATCGGGAGCAAATTCATGTATAGCTTCGTATGAGAGCAACCGATGACTATTAAATAAATATTTTAATCGTGATTTATCCTTATCATATACGCCAGTTTCGTAGTCGAGACAAAGCGATTCGACAAGCCATGATCCCATACGTCCGGCCCCGATTATAACAATCTTTTTCATTTTATGCTTCGGTTTTCTTCGATGTTTTAATGTTTTGGGAATAAATTAACTAGCAGTATATCTGGCTGCTCTGTTTTTTTAGATGATTAATGGGTATTGCGACCCTGAGTTCTGGATTATTAAATCTTATTAATAATCCTGGAAATTTTTTGCTCAAGAATCATTAAGTCGGCAAGGACAATGGCAGTGGCTGCTTCCACAATAACCGGGGCACGAAGTGCAACGCACAGATCATGTCGTCCTTCAATTTTCAGTGTATCCACATTCCCTGTCTTCACATTTAATGTTCTCTGTTCCTTGCTGATACTCGAGGCTGGTTTTATAGCAATCCGGAATACCAGTTCGTTACCATTACTGATACCGCCGTTAATTCCTCCTGCATGATTGGTTTCAGTTTTTCCATCCATCGAGAGGATATTATCGTTATGTTGACTGCCTTTCATGCGTGCTGCCTGAAATCCGGAACCAAATTCGACGCCTTTAACTGCCGGAATTGAGAACATCATATGTGCCAGAAGCGATTCCATAGAATCGAAGAACGGTTCACCCAATCCGACAGGAAGGTTTTTTACCCGGCATTCAACTATTCCGCCAATGGAATCCTGTTCTTCAACCGCTCTATCGATAGCAGCTTCAATATCTGCGTTTCCTCCGACTTCGATCAGTTTGGCTCCGATTGCAATGGGTTGTATTAGTTTTTTGGCAACAACACCGGCGGCTACAAGTCCGGTTGTCAGACGTGCCGAAAAATGACCTCCACCCCTGAAATCCTCAAATCCGCCGAATTTTTTTGATGCTACAAAATCAGCATGACCCGGACGGGGCATTTCCCGTATTTTATCATAATCCTTCGAACGAACATTCGTATTTTCAAACAGGATAGTAAGCGGAGCTCCTGTAGTATGTTCTTTAAAGGTACCTGTTAATAATTTGGGGAGGTCAGCTTCTGTACGCGGAGTTGTTCCTTTTGCACCTGAG
>CAYUAV010000154.1:0-7915 GCA_964442665.1 uncultured Bacteroidales bacterium | reverse complement strand
GATTTAATAAACCTGATTGAGGGTCAGCTTCAGCTACAGATCAACTGAAAATACAATAACAATTCTTTTTTAAACTGATTTCCAAGATTAAATGTAAAAGCCAATGCATGAATCGAATCCAACGTTTCAGAGTATTATACAATAATTCTATCTGAAAATAAAAATGATTTCCGTTCATACTTTTGTCATAAATTATGTAATTCTTTCCATTCATCAGGACGTAACATCCAATCTTCTAAAGTTATTGTATCTTCTTTTTCGACATCCTGTGGAGGATCATAAACTTTAGCATCCGATTTTGAAAGACTTTTTTCATCTTCATGTTTATCCGGGAAATAATAGGAACACGAAGTGGTTACGACAGATGTTCCACCCCTGTTTTCCGTTGTATGCAACGCGATGATCCCGTCTTCCGAAAACTCACAGGTAAGTGTGGTACTATCAAATATAAGAATAAGCATATCAGGTTTATCTGATAAATTCGGATTCCGGATTTTCATAACCATTGTATTATCGGGAGAAGCATCAAAACTGATAATTGTCTGGGCATCAGTCGTATTAAATATACCCCATAGAACAACACTACAGAGTAGTTGCACTATAACTACAATTGTTTTCATGGTCCTGGTTTTTGTTCGCAAGAAGTGTCTTCAGCAATTATGCCAAAAAACATAAAAAATTATATTCCTGTTTATTACAGTAACTGACAGCGAAATTTATCAATACTGAAATGCCCGATTTTGAATCATACCCTGTTCGTTTACGGACAAAATGATCCTTATAAATTATGTCTGATAAATATTACATAATTCGTGTAACCTTTTCTTAAATTCCGGTATCTAATACAACATATCAATAATTTAAATTTGAATACTATGGAAGTACTTGAAGGATTAGTTGGAATTTTAGTATCTGTTTCTTTTTTTGCTGCTATTTTGCTTTCACTGTATTTTTATTTCAGGGCAAGAACCCAGGAACATCTGGCGATGATAGAAAAAGGATTTAATCCGAAAGAATCCGTAAGCAAAGCAAACGGATCGTTACGAAGTTTGAAAACAGGTATTTTATTAATGGGCGTGGCATTAGGTACATTTTTTGGCTACCTCGTTGCAAAATTCACCATAGTAAATGGTGTCATAGCCTATTTTATGATGATATTGCTACTTGGCGGAATTGCACTTATTTTTACCTATTATATCGAAAGTAAAATAAGAAGTCAGAAAAATTAATGGATGAAATTATCATCCGTAAGGTTCTTGGTGGAGATATTCAGGCTTTCCGGCATTTGGTGATAAAATATAAGGATTCATCATTTAATCTTTCGAAAAGCATCCTTAAATCGGATCTTACAGCCGAAGAGGCGGTACAGGATGCATTTATAAAAGCCTTTCAGAATCTCCATAAATTCAGGATGAAAGCTGCGTTTTCGACCTGGCTCTATCGGATTATGGTCAATGAATCGTTAAGGAAACTTAAAAAGAAAACACTGAATCATCATGAAGTTCCTGACAGCCTGGAGAATTTACAGGAAAATGCTGTTGATCCGGAGGTGTTAAGTCAATTCCATATTGAAGAACAGAAAGAGATTGTCAATGGTTTGCTTGAAAAACTATCAGAATCGGAGAATCTTCTTCTTAAACTGTTTTACCTTGAAGAAAAGAAAATTGAAGAAATTGCTGACATTACCGGATTGACAGCTGTGAATGTAAAAGTTACACTGCACAGGGCCAGAAAGCACTTTGCCTTGTTATACCAGCAATATTTTAATGTCTAAAACCTTTTTAAGATGAATAAGCAGGAAATTTCAAAGATTTTGAAAATAAGTGCACTTGAGATACCCAATAGAAATTTCGATGAGAGAATAATGCAAAAAATCGAATTTGCTTATTACTATAAAAAACAACGAGATAAAAATATACGCTTGTCGTGGATATTCCTGGGTGCATCAACTATATTATTCCCAACAGCCTTTTTATTGCTAATGCAAAATTCCGCCTTAAGATTAGTTACCGATAAAATCTTAAGTCTGAAAGGGATCGGACAATCGATTATGCCGGCAATCATTTTGCTTTCAGCCATAATTATACTGTTACAGATCGATAACCTATATCGCCTGACACTAAAAACCAGTTAAACTATTCCGGGTTAAAAACAATTACAATTTCACCTTTGGGCGGATTTTCTGTGTAATATCTAATAATCTCGGATACTGTTCCCCTTCGATTTTCCTCATGAATTTTCGATAACTCTCTCGAAATACAAACCTTGTGCAAAGGTGAAAAAACTTCTGCCAGTTCGGTAAGTGTCTTTACCAAACGGAATGGCGATTCGTACAAAATTACCGTACGTTTTTCATCTTTCAGTTCCTGCAGCCGTTTATTCCTTCCTTTCTTTTGTGGTAAAAAACCCTCGAAAGTAAACCTGTCGGAAGGAAAACCTGAATTTACAAGTGCCGGAACAAACGCTGTGGCGCCAGGTAAACATTCAACCTCTATTCCCTGCTCAATACATGCACGAACCAGCAGAAATCCCGGATCGGAAATTGAAGGTGTACCGGCGTCGCTGATTAAAGCCAGGTTTTTACCGTGATTTAAAAGTCCCAAAAAATGATCAAGCTGCCGGTGTTCATTGAACTTATGAAACGATTCAACACGTGTTCCGATAGTATAATGTTTGAGAAGGATCCCCGATTTCCGGGTATCTTCGGCAAGAATCAGATCAACTTCCTTCAGTAACCTGATAGCACGAAGTGTAATATCTTCCAGATTTCCGACAGGCGTAGGAACAATGAAAAGCTTATTGTTCATTTCGGCGAACAATTAATTTACGTCGTATCAGTTCCAGGATACGTTGCACATATAAATCATCCATATCCCACTCAAAGTGTTCCTCAATGTAATTGTAAGCCTCTACAAAACTACCGGCCATATCAAGAACCTCCAATGTACGTTCAAATTTTTCCTTATTTCCGTCGAAGAGCTGATTTATCAGCTCGAATTTTTCATTTAGTCCAATGGCGGTACTAATACTTCCGATAGGTTTGGCTTTATATTGTGAACTGATATCCTCTTTCTTGGATTTTCCTGAAATTTCATCGTTAAGTGTAGGATTCGAACTTTGAAAACGGTCCGAAACCCGTTTGCTTTCCTTTACTGATTTTTCCTTATCCCTGGCTTCTGAGGCCAGATCTTCTTCAATCTTTTCACGCAGGTTTTCTTTAAATGGTTTCGATGATTTTACCTCCGGTTCAATTTCATTCAGATCCTTTTCATTTTTTTGAACCTTGTCTGCATCGTTTGTTTTTTTTCGGCCCGAAGTCTGATCTGCTTTAACAGCCGAACGCAGGTCGGTTGTCAGATCATAAATATTCCGGAGTTTTTCCAGAAGCAAGTCAATTTCAATAAAAGGTATGTCATCCATTTGATTGAACCTGCTCGTAATTTCTGCAATTTCAAGAGCCTGCGAGTGTAATACCTCTATTGTATTTTTAAATTCCATAATAGTCATTTTATTCTACAAACGTATAAATGTTTTGGATATTTCTCAACTTTAAATAGTTACATAAGGCAACCCATTTATTATGAATTATTATCTCAGGAAATGAAAGACGATGATAGGCCTATTTACCTCAAAGCTAATAACGTTCCTAACCGAAATAGATTAATTTTGAGAAGAAGTATTTGGCTGGTCGCTACATTAGTCGTATTTTATAGCATTAACCACACAAATAGTATATAGATGCCCCAACTCACCTTAGAAAAAATAGCTGAAATTACCGGTGGAACATTAACTGGAGATGGTTCCCGGTTAATTGATTCACTGGAGACCGATAGCCGGAGTATTAATCCGGGTGAGAAAAAAATTTTTGTAGCTATAAGGGGACAACGACACGACGGACATACTTATATTCCCGAATTACTAGAACGTGGAATTGAAAATTTCCTTGCCGAACGCTCAGATGTCTTTGAAAAGGCCGGGAATACAGTAAATTTTGTAAAAGTAAGTAACACTATTAATGCTCTTCATCAGCTTGCAGGCTGGTATCGTAAAAATCTTACCATGCCTCTGATAGCCATAACCGGGAGTAATGGAAAAACGGTTGTTAAGGAATGGCTGGCACAATGCCTTTCACACTTTGGAATTATTTCACGGAGTCCTAAAAGTTATAATTCACAAATCGGGGTTCCGTTGTCGTTATGGATGCTCAATCCGCATGCCGACTGGTCAATCATTGAAGCTGGTATATCGATGCCGGATGAAATGGTTCGTCTGCGAAAAATAATTGCACCCGATTTTGGAATTTTTACAAATCTCGGACCGGCGCATCAGGAAAATTTCAAAAATCTCGAAGAAAAAATCAAAGAAAAACTTCAGCTTTTTTCACATGCCCAAACATTATACTATTGTCGCGATCATGAACTAGTGCACCGGACAATTGAAGAAGAAAACCTTGTCTGTAACAAAATTTACTGGTCGGTTAAACAGAAAGAGAGCTTTCTCCACATAAAAAACATTGAGAAAAAAGAAGAGAATACTTCCATAGATATAATATCCGGAAAGTTAAAGGCTTCAATAAGCATACCTTTCACCGATAGTGCATCCATCGAAAACTGCCTTCATATAGCTTGTTTCATGCTTCATCAGAAATTTACAATTGATCAGATCAAAAATGCCTTAGGCCAGCTTAAACCTGTGGCTATGCGTCTCGAACTGATCAATGGAATTAACAATAGTACACTAATTAACGATAGCTATAACTCCGATCTTTTTTCATTGCGTATTGCTCTCGACTTTCTTTCAATGCAGAAAAAACACAATAAACATGCACTTATTCTCTCCGATATTAAACAATCCGGGAAAAGTAACGAGGAACTCTATACTGAGGTGACGCAACTTGTTAAATCGTTTAATATTCAGAGGTTCATTGCCATTGGCAACGAAATTACCCGGTTTAAAGAACTTCCGGATAATACACTTCGGTTTAAAAACACTGAGGAATTCCTGGCCGAAATACCCCATATTGATCTATCAGACTCGACTCTCCTCATAAAAGGTGCCAGAGAATATGGATTTGAACAAATAGTAGGTGTGTTATCGGCAAAAAAGCATACAACAATACTTGAAATTAACCTGAACAATCTTGTCCATAATTTAAACTATTTCAGAGCTCTGCTATCGAAAGATACCCTGCTGATGGTCATGGTAAAAGCACTATCGTACGGTAGCGGCAGTAACGAAATAGCTAATTTTCTGCAACATCAGAAAGTTGATTACCTGGGTGTAGCTTTTACCGACGAGGGAGTTGATTTGCGCAATGCCGGAATTACGCTTCCTATTATGGTAATGGCCCCGACGGTTGAAAATTATGATAAAATTGTAGAGTTCAACCTGGAACCTGAAATATTCAGCTTCAGCGGATTATATGCATTTTCGGAAGTTTTGGCGCATAACCAGCTGCCAAAATACGCGGTTCATATAAAAATCGACACGGGTATGCACCGCTTGGGATTCATGCCTGATGAAATCCAGACATTGGCTGACGAGCTGTCCCGTCTTAAAAGTATTTATGTCAAATCCGTATTTTCACATTTGGCAGTAGCCGATAATCCGGATGAAGACGAATTTACATTCCGGCAGATAAACCAATTTTCCGAAATTTATGAATTCCTCTCTGAACAAACAGGTTACAAGCCTCTACGTCACATCCTTAATTCTGCAGGCATTGAACGTTTCCCGAAAGCACATTTCGATATGGTACGATTGGGAATCGGCCTTCATGGAATATCCGGTCAGGGAAAACCTCTAAAACCTGTAAGTACATTAAAAACCTGTGTTACACAAATCAAACGGATTCCGGCTGATCATACGATCGGTTATAACCGGCATGGAATTTTAGAACGCGATTCGGAGATCGCTATAATACCTATCGGATATGCCGACGGACTCGATCGAAAACTGGGAAACGGGAACGGAAATGTCATCGTGAAAAATCAAAAGATACCCTTTGTAGGTGATATATGTATGGACCTAAGTATGATCGATGTGACCAATTTAGGTGTGAAGGAAGGTGATGAAGTTATTATTTTTGGTGAACAAAACCCTATTGAAGAACTTGCACGGCAAATAGGAACAATTCCATACGAGATCCTGACAAACGTTTCGTCGCGGGTAAAAAGAATTTATATTAATGAATAAGCCGATACCAAAAAGGAGGATTGCTTTTTATACGAGCTCAGATTGTTTTGGAGGATTGGAGAAAAATGTCCTTCATTTTATGGAATGGCTCAGTAATGAAAATAATGAAGTTATTCTCCTTTCGGATGAAGAAAATATAATTTCAAAGGCTGCTGCAAAGCATAAAATACCACTCATGTTTATCGAAAAGACTGTGAATTATGCCAGTTTGAGAAAAGCTATTCAATTACGCAGGATATTGCATGAAAACAGGATAGGAATCCTTTTTATAATCCGGCCACGCGATATTCTTCTGGCCGCAATAACCAGGTTTTTCTTTTACCGGCAACTCAGACTTATCTATTTTCAGCAATCGAAACTTAATCTGAAGAAACATCCGTTGTTATATTCGATTCTGTTTCGCCCATACAGCGCATGGATTACCCCAACCAGTTATTTACATGATAAGGCGCTTGAAATGGCAAGATATAAGCCATCGCAACTTCATGTCATACCACCCTGTATCGATACGGAATATTACGAAAAAGACACACTGACTCGTAAAGCCGCCCGGAAATTACTCGAATTACCCGAAGGAAGAATTATCATTGGTACCATAGGCCGTTACGATCAGAAACGCAAGCAGGATTTTCTTATTCGAACCATACAGTTGCTGCATCGTAATCACTACGATGTCGATCTTTTAATAATGGGTAAAACCGGCGACGAGGAACAAACCGAATATTACAGGTTTCTTAAAATCCTGGTGCAGGAATGCCAGGTTGAGAAGTTTGTATATTTCCGTTCTTATTCTGACAAAATCCTAACCTTCTTCCGGGCAGTGAATTATTTTATTATGAACTGGGCAGGAGAACCATACGATCTGATTCTTTTAAAGGCAATGGCATCAGGCGTTCCGGTTATTGCACGCTTCTCAGACCTGAATACAGAACTGCTTGAAAGTGGTAAATACGGATTGTTGTATCGTCCGGGCGACATTGAAGATCTGTCTTCCAAGATTATACACCTTCTTACTCAAAACCTGCTTGCGGAGCATCTAAGAAGCGAATCGAAAAAATATGTGGAGGAGAACTATGAAAAAAAAATAGGATGCCGGATGATGGAAGAGCTTTTACAAAAACTTGAATATAAATCGTAGGTAATGCACATTCTTCTCAGCCGAACCGACAGCATAGGAGATGTTATATTGAGCCTGCCCCTGACAGGATTATTAAAAGAAAAATATCCTGAATGTAAAATAACTTTCCTGGGCCGCAGCTATACGAAGGCAGTCATCGAATTATCCGAACATATCAACCACTTTGAAAACTGGGAAGACTATGAAAAACTTCCGGCAGATGAACAGGTAATTAAGTTCAATAACCTTCAGGCCGACTGGGTTGTACATGTATTTCCCAATTCGAAAATTGCTGCTCTGGCAAAAAAAGTTCGTATTAAAAACCGGGTGGGTACTTCGCACCGGTTATTTCACTGGTTTACCTGTAACCGACTAATTTCATTCAGCCGCCGCAAATCGGATCTGCATGAAGCACAACTCAACTGTATATTACTGGCACCTTTGAATATTGCAGTTCCTGAGCTGAAAATTATACCCTTATACTACGGCCTTAGAAAACCTGAAGAAGGCGTTGAAAAGATACTGCCTCTCCTCGATGACCAAAGAAAAAACATTGTATTGCATCCGAAATCGAAAGGAAGTGCCCGTGAGTGGGGCCTTGAA
>CAYUAV010000153.1:0-7963 GCA_964442665.1 uncultured Bacteroidales bacterium | reverse complement strand
ACATTTAGCGATGAAATAAAATTGACCAATAATTTCAAATCAAAAGTAATCGGAGTATCACTCGATCCGGCACCGGCCATTTTTTCGACTGGCCATACAGCCGATTGCGCCTATTGGTTCGATTTTAACAACGGTAGTTTCATATCAAGCACATTCTATATCGATTCATTACCGCAATGGGTAAACGAATTCAACGCAAAGGAATTTCCTGAAGTTTACCTTGATAATGAATGGAATACTTTGCTGCCGTTGTCCGATTACAGCGCCTCTTTACTCGATAATAATGATTACGAAACAGGTATATTCGGGCAGGTTGTATTTCCCTACGTCTTAAAAGATCTGTCGAAGAAATTTAAAAGAAAAGATAAGTACGAAATACTCCGTTACACTCCCTTCGGGAATAATCTGACAAAAGACTTTGCCATTTCAGCCATTGTAAATGAGGATCTGGGAAAGGATGAATTTACCGATGTACTTACCGTAACCTTTACTGCGAGTGAATATGTAGGAAATTTGTTTGGCCCGCTTTCAGTAGAAATGGAAGATCTGATACTAAGGCTCGACAAAGAAATAGAACATCTTCTTGAGTTTGTGGAAAAAACCCTTGGAAAGGAAAATGTTTTAATAGTGCTCACAGCCGAACATGGAATACGGCATTTGCCTGAATATCTTGAAGATAATAAAATTCCTTCAGGCTACTTTAACGCACCAGGTAATATATCACTTCTTAAAAGTTACATGAATAATATCTATGGGAAAGGCGATTGGATCAAACAATATCATGGTCAACAGATTTTTCTGAACCGCACGCTGGTTGAAGATGCGAAACTCAATCTTGGAGAAATGCAGACCAATGTTGCGAACCTGATGCTTCAGTTTAGCGGAGTTGCCAATACTATGACGGCAACTACACTCCAATCGACAAATTTTACCCATGGCACATTCCTGCTTATGCAAAATGGATACAACCAAAAACGTTCCGGCGATGTATTGCTCAATTTCAGTACAGGCTGGGCTGAAAATCCTGGAATGAGCGATAATATAGCCGTACCTTACGGTCACGACCGGCGAGTACCACTCATATGGTACGGCTGGAAAATCGGGCGCAATTCTATTAAACGGCCTGTCGATCTGACCGATATTGCTCCCACTATTTGTACACTGCTCGAAATTTCCTATCCAAATTCTTCTTCAGGATTTCCTATACTTGAAATAATAGAATAGAGTTTATAAACTCTAAAGTAAATAAGCAATATTATTTAAGGAATCCAGTTAATGAAAAAAAAGCCGGGAGATACTCTGTATCTCCCAGCCTCCACAAAACTACTAACTAAACCAACTTGGGCAAAAACCGTCTAACCAATTGAATCTATGGGCGTTATTATGATTTATATTGGTTATTATTTCTATTATTTAATACGGCTCAAGAATAGTTTATGTTGACAATATTAGATAAATCGTTTTTAATAGTTGACAAACGATTCATTTTAAACAATGAACTTTCAGGGATGAAATTTATAAAAAAATTTTTTCAGAATTAAAAAAGATATAAACAACTATAAATCAAGGTTAAATATCAATTCAAAGCTTTTACAAGTGCTTCAAGAACACTAAAATTTTTCTCTATCGCATTTCCTACAACGATGATATCGGCTCCGGCCTCTGAAATTTCATAGACCTCCTCAGGTTTACTTATGCCTCCGCCCACGATAAGAGGCAGAGATATATTTCTTCTGACTTCTTTTATCAGTTCGGGAGGTGCGGGAATATCTGCTCCGCTTCCCGATTCCAGATAAATAAGTTTATTGCCCATCATCTCACCGGCAAGAGCAGTGGCAACTATCAGATCAGTTTTATCGGAAGGTATGGGTTTGGTATTACTGATATATTCAACCGAAGAACTTTTCCCTTCACCGATCAATATATAACCAGTAGGAATTACTTCCAAACCTGATTTTTTAAGGAAAGGAGCGGCAAGTACATGATTGCCTATCAGATATTCAGGATTTCTGCCTGATATAAGTGAAAGGAGTAAAATGGCATCGGCTTTATTGCTTAACTGCAATAAACTTCCCGGAAACAAAGCAATTGGTATATTGGTATGTTTCTTAATAATTTCAAGTGTCGGATCAATTCTTTCGCTGACCAGGCTGCCCCCCGCTAATATCAGTGCAATTTTCGATTCCTCGGCAGCATAAAGAGTTGCAATAAGCGAGTGTACCGAATATTTGTCGGGATCAATCAAGAGTACCAGTTTTTTCCCGGGTTTACTGAGAATATTAAAGATTTTCACTAGGAAATTTTTTTACAGCAATACACGACAATATAGTTATTTATCGAAAAATAATTAAGCTGAAATTTATCATGCCAGAATTTATTGTCAATCCAACCCGTTATAATTCCATACTCATCCGGCTCAAAAGGTTCAATGGTCAGGTTCTTCTTAAAGCTGATATCCTGTTTATCGCATAATTTATATAAAGCCTCCTTGGCACACCAGTGAATATACAGGTGGTATCTTCGCTTTTCGGGAATGTCAGTGATATACTCATCATCATTGATGAACCGGTGTTCGATTTCTGATATTTTATGTGACATATATTCCAGATCAAGACCAATCTTCTTACTCTTGCTGATCATTATTGCAGTAAGTGTCCGCGAATGAGATATACTAAGTCTGAAATCACTCTGATGCAAATAAGGCTTTCTCTGGTCGTTATACACAATGGGTCCTGAAACTCCGATCAGATTCTTCAGTAAAACTCTGACACTCAGGAACTCAATTTGACGGGCTTCACTGCCAAAACCCATCAGGCGTTCCTTTTCACCGGGAAACAAGTGTATCTGGGAAAGCAATTCATCATAAGTTTCCTGGATTTCCCAAATACCAAATAAACAATCATCCTGAAAAGTTTCCTTAAGGATTAGTGACATAACTGTTCTACTCCCATGAAAATGTCCGGATCAAATGTACAATATCCTTACGAAAAAATTGTATTGCAGGAGCTAATGAATCCTTGTTCGGTTTTAGGTTAAAATAGAGCGAGCCACTGAGAAAACCTGAAGTACTGTCGGTAATGTAAAAATTTACCGAGGATGCGGCGTTCCCGCTGATATCATATATCAGGCCATAGACTTTATGTTCGGGAATGTTTATCGGTGTTTCGATGATATCATCGGCTTTGATTATGTGTTTATAAACGATACGACGGATATCCTCAACATGACCGGAAAGATTATTTTCATTCAGAGGTTTGTATGTCAGGTAGATCGTTGCATTGAATTTTTTAAAATCGATATTATACCAGCAAGGTTCAGCAGTACTCACTTTAGCTTTATTAACTTCACCATACTGCGGATATTCAAAAGAGAAATCACAGGCACTCCTGAATAATTTGTATTTTTTCTCTGGAAAATCAATCCTGAAATAGGCTCTGGGCTTTGGTGAAAGGGGCTCTTTACAGGCGTTAGACATTATAAAGATGCCGGTCAGAACACAACAAATCTTAACAACTCTGTTTTTAAATACCATGATATTTCTTTCCTATGGGACGAACAGTCACTTTAATTTTCCTGATCCTTCGCTTATCGACAGATACAATTGTAAATACCAGATTTTTATAGGCCAGTTTATCATCTTTCATCGGTATCTCCCCCCTGAGCTCGAGAATTAATCCAGCCAGGGTATCGGCTTCACCCTTTACAGCATCGAAAAATGTATCTTCTATGGAAAGGATCTTATAAAAATCGTTTAAAAGGATTTTAGCTTCAAAAATAAAATTATTGTTGTCTATCTTCTCATACTGAAGCGGTTCAACATCCGACTCGTCGGTAATTTCCCCGACAATTTCCTCAAGAATATCTTCAAGGGTAACAATACCCGAAGTGCCCCCGTATTCGTCCACCACTATTGCCATATGAATGCGATTCGTCTGAAATTCCTTAAGAAGGTCATTTATTTTCTTGCTTTCAGGAATAAAATAGGAAGGCCGGATCAGCGATTGCCATTTGAAGTTGGCTGGTTTGCCAAGATAGGGCATTAAATCCTTCACATAGAGTATTCCCCTGATCTGGTCGAATGTTTCTTCAAATACCGGAATTCGCGAAAATCCTGATTCATTAATAATGCTAAGCAATTCGTTGAATTTTGTCTTAATATCTACTGCAACGGTATCGACGCGTGAACGCATTATATCGCATACGTCAATATTGCCAAACTTTACAATACCCTTCAGAATGTTTTTTTCCTGGGTGAGATTTGGTTCCGTTAATTCAAGCGCATTGGATAAATCATCAATCGACAGGTTTCCTGAATGCTTCGAAAGCCGCTTATTAACAATAGATGTGGAATAAATAAGAAATGAACTAATAGGCCAGAACAGTGTGCTGAAAAATTTCAAACCCGGTGCAGTCAGACGCGCAAATTGCACGGCGAATCGGTTAGCATATATTTTAGGGAAAATTTCACTGCAAAATAAAATCATTGCAGTCACTGCCACAACCTGAATCAGAAATTTCAGCCATACCGGTCCTGCAAAATGTACAACAGTATTAATAATGAAAGTTGATAGAACAACGATACCGACATTCACAAAATTATTTGTTATCAGAATTGTGGCTAACAGCCGGTCGGGTACCTGTAAAAGATGTATTACTATTTTGCTAAGTCTGCTCCGATTATTTTTGAGTAATGCGATATTGCCCGGTGTCAGTGAAAAAAAGGCAACTTCACTACCCGATACAAAACCCGATATTACCAGAAGAATTACTAAAATAAAAAGACTAACAATTATTCCTCCATTGAAATGTCCTATAGAAATTCTTCCGATCAGGAAACTAAACGCGTGATATAAATCTGATTCCAAACTTTCCTAAAGAATTAACTCATCAGAAAGGTAAGTCGTCTGCATTATCGTTATCATTGGCAAAGTCATCGCCCGACTTTGCTTCAGGAGCATTTTCAGTAGTATTACTTTGTGCGGGACCCGGATCGTAACCTGTTCCTGTTTCGCCTTTTTTACCCAGCATTTGCATACTATCTGCTACAATTTCAGTTGTATATCGTTTGTTTCCATCGCGGTCGTCCCATGCACGTGTCCTGATCCGTCCCTCGATGTATACCTGGGTTCCTTTTTTTACGTACTTCTCAGCTACTTCAGCCAGCCCGCGCCACAAAACAATATTATGCCATTCGGTCTGAGTTACTTTTTCACCGGTTCTGTTAGTATAGTTTTCAGATGTTGCTAACCGGAAATTTGCGACAGGTGTTCCGCTATCAAGATATCTGACTTCAGGGTCGTTTCCGACAAAACCTACAAGAATTGCTTTATTAACCGACATATTTCATTATTTAATTTCAGATAAAAATACAAAAATAATCAAATCTGAAGCAGCTCATTGCATTATTATTAATTCATTCTCGTTCTGCCAAATATCGTTGAACCAATCGCGGGAACGGGTATTGTTCAAGTTCTGTTTCGGTTGCCCGAACTGCATGTATTGAAAGTTTTTTATATATCACGACTTCGATAAACCAGACATGCAATCGCTGATGCGAAAGCTTATAGATGTATTCTCCCGATACTTTTTTCAATACAGGTTTTGATGATTGGAATATTTCCTTCCATTTATCACTCTCCAGTAAATCGGAGATTCCAATTGCTTCTTTTGTTTCGATCAGGGGAAATTCGTAGAGCATAGCCCAGATATCATTTTGGATTCTTTGTTGTAAATAAAGCTTGTGATTATATTCAATTACCAGGTAATAAAAATACCGGTCAGAAATTTGAATTTGTCTGAGTTTTACCGGAAGTTCTTTTGTTTTTTTTTGCTGATAAGCGTAGCATGCTCCTGAAATTGGGCATTCACCACATATGGGGTTTCTTGGTAAGCATATAAGTGCGCCAAGTTCTATCATGGCCTGATTATGTCTGCCGGGATCTTCACTATCGAAAATTTCCAGCGCCGCTTTATAAAAATCAGATTTGCTCCTCGATGCATTAACCGGAGCAAATATCCCGAAATATCGCGATAATACGCGAAATACATTTCCATCAATGGCCGGATATGGTTTGTTAAATGCTAAAGAAGCAATAGCCGCTGCCGTGTAGTCACCAATCCCTGGTAATTCTCTGATCGAATCGTAATCGGAAGGAAAAATACCATTATGTTGTTTTGCAATTATGCCGGCCGCTTTGTGCAAATTTCTGGCCCGTGCATAATACCCAAGTCCCTGCCAGAGGATTAAAATTTCTTCGATTGATGAAGAAGCCAGTGTTTCAATATCCGGAAATTTCTCAATGAATTTTAAATAATACTGCATCCCCTGATTTACACGAGTTTGCTGTAAAATGATTTCAGATAACCATATATGATAAGGATTCAGTCGCTCGCGCCAGGGTAAAATTCGCTTATTGATATCATACCATCTTCCAAGCCGCTTCGAAACATTCATCAGGTAAGGTAGTTATAAATTTGTAACAAATAACAAATTTAATATAGATGAATTTCGTATATCGATAGAAATAATTTATATTTGCAACTCATTTCAAATGATAATAATGTAAATAACTGATAATTAAAGATTTTAAAAATGACCAAGGCAGATATCGTAAACGAAATTTCAAAAAGCACCGGAATTGAAAAAATTACTGTCCAAAAGACAGTTGAAGCCTTCATGGAAGTCGTGAAAGATTCATTAACAAAAGAAAAGAACGTATACCTGAGAGGCTTTGGTAGTTTTATCGTAAAAAAGAGAGCAAAGAAAACTGCTCGAAATATTTCAAAAAACACTACCATTATTATCCCAGAACATTTTATTCCGGCTTTCAAACCTGCGAAAACGTTTGTGAATAAAGTGAAATCGAATATTAAGTAAGAATCATTATTTAGATTAAAAAATTTTAGTTATGCCTAGCGGAAAGAAGAGAAAGAGGCACAAGATGGCAACTCACAAGCGAAAAAAGAGACTTCGTAAAAATAGACACAAGAAGAAGAAATAACAGTATTGTTTTACATTACCTTATTATCGAATAAACCTAGAGTCGTCCTGACTTTAGGTTTAATGTTTTCATTATAGGCTAGCTCCATCACTGTTAAATTTCTTCGTAATAGATAGTACTAGTGACAAAAGAACTTATTATTGATGCAGCTTCTTATGAAATTGACATCGCCCTTCTTGAAAACAAGAAACTCGTTGAATTAAGTAAAGAGAAAAGTAATCCGAAATTTTCAGTTGGCGATATTTATTTGGGACGTATCCGGAAAATAATGCCCGGGCTCAATGCTGCATTTATCGATGTCGGATACGAAAAGGATGCCTTCCTGCATTATCTCGATCTCGGACCCCAATTCCGATCCCTGCAGAAATTTCTTGACGCTTCGCTTAACCGAAAGGGTAAGTCGGTTACCATGCAAAAATTCAGGCGTGAGAGGGACATAGATAAGAACGGTAAAATCGGAAGTGTTCTCACGTCGGGAAAATATATCCTCGTGCAAATTGCCAAGGAACCTATTTCCACCAAGGGACCACGACTCACTTCCGAAATAGCCCTTGCCGGTCGTAATATGGTTTTAATGCCTTTTAACGACAAAGTGTCGGTTTCTCAAAAAATAAAATCAGAAGAGGAGCGTAAGCGTTTAAGAACCCTGATGCAGAGTATTCGTCCGAATAACTATGGTATTATTGTTCGTACGGTTGCTGAAAATAAAATGGTCAAAGTATTGGATGAAGAATTGCGATCACTTGTGAGAAGGTGGGAATCGGCATTTGACCGTATACGTGGTAAAACTCCTCCAGCCCTGATTATAAGCGAGCTAAACCGGACATCGGCTATATTACGTGATATTCTCAGTGTATCGTTTAACAACATATATGTTAACGATGAAAATGTATACCGGGAAATCCGCGAATATATCAGTACCATTGCACCTGAAAAAGAAAGAATCGTCAGTCTGTACACAG
>CAYUAV010000152.1:3921-7964 GCA_964442665.1 uncultured Bacteroidales bacterium | reverse complement strand
TGACAGTCTCAATGGTTCTGACCTTTATTATTTTTTCAGGCTCTTTAATATTACTAATGCAGACTATTTTATTTATAGCTCCGCTTTCCGGTATAAAAGACAGTTCCACGTCGATTCTGTCAATTTCCCCCTTGTAATGATTGAAACAAATGCATTCGGAATCCCTTATAAAAATATCAGAGTTAAAGCATTTATGGGAATTATAGACAATGGGTCCGGAGCATACAACAAACCCACCGACTCATGTAATGTATATTATGGCAATGTTTCAATTGAGGTACGAGGACAATCTTCATCGGAATTTCCAAAACGATCGTATCGGTTCGTATTAAAGGACTCCCTGGAAAATGATTCGAATGCCGTGTTGCTGGGAATACCGTCTAACGACGATTGGATACTATATGGTCCCTTCCAGGATAAGGCCCAATTCCGCAACCCAATGGTTTTCGATCTGGCAAGGCACTTCGGTCGATACCAGCCCTGCACAAGATATTGCGAGGTAATACTGAACGGTGAGTCTGTCGGATTGTATACTCTGACTGAAACTATTAAACGGGGAGATGACCGGATAAATATTGCGCGTTTACGCCCGGAAGAAACCGATGGTATTGATGTTACAGGAGGTTATATTATGAAGTTTGATAAACCCACGGGCAATCTTGAAATTGTATATCCGAAAGAAGATGAAATAGTCCCAGAACAAAATGATTATATACGCGGATTCATGGCTGAATACCATGCATCGTTGTTTACAGATATTTTTACAGATCGTGATGTAGGTTTCAGAAGATACATGAATGATACATCGCTGGCAGATTATATGATAATGACAGAGCTCCCGAAAAATTGTGACGGATATATGTATAGTACCTATTTCTATAAGGACCGGGCCAATCGTAACAATAAAATAATTTACGGACCCATGTGGGACAACGATCTTTCTTTTGGTAATACGATGTTTCAGGATGGAAGTACGACCGATGGCTGGCATTTTGAGTACGATTGGTATAATGATCATATCAACATAGAAATTTTGCGGATGCTTCAGGATACCGGGTTTGTTCATCTTTTTCAGAATCGCTGGCAAATGGCCCGGAACAGTTTTTTAAGTAATGATTTTATTATGGATTATATCGATTCTGTTGTTATTTATCTGGATGAACCGCTGGCTCATAATTATTATGTCTGGCCGCTGATCGATCTTAATATCTGGAATTCCAACTACGTATCGGTTTCCTATAGTGATGAGATCAACAATATTAAAAACTGGATAACTGACCGGCTGGAGTGGATCGACAATAATATCGGCGATATTTATTATCCGATAGATAATTATCCTGATACTTCGCCTGAAATTACAGACAATCATCTGGGATTTGAAGTTTTTCCAAATCCGTTTACCAATGAACTGGTAATTGCTTTTTCAAGCTCTGATGCCATGGAAGTTCAGATGTCGGTTTACAACATTTCCGGGCAGTTACAATTCTCTGAAAAAATAGAAATTGAGGAAGGATTGTCGCGCGTATACTTCGATGAAGCTGATATTCAGAAATGGGTTTCGGGAGTCTATATTTTGCATATTACCGGTGATAACGGATTCCTGGCGATAAGGAAGCTGATTAAACATTAAAGGGTAACAGGGCAATGCAATTAAATTCAACTATCAGAATTTAGTATACCGGAGAACTAATATTTGTAGCGTTTTTTCCAGAATTTTCGGAGTCGTTCGAGATATTTCTCTTCCTGAGGATTATTCTGGGGAGTATACAGGATGGTACCATTCAGCTTATCAGGGAGGTATTGATCATCGATAAAATGGTTTTCATACTCGTGTGCATATTTATAGTCTTTCCCATAACCCAGTTCGTTCATGAGTGATGTCGGGGCATTTCGAAGATGAAGCGGCACGGGCAAATCTCCCGAATTTTTCACTGTTTCCTGCGCGTCGGATATGGCTTTGTATGCTGAGTTGCTTTTTGGCGAATTGGCAAGATATATGGCAGTTTCGGAAAGAATGATTCTCGATTCGGGCCATCCGATTTTGTTTATTGCATCAAAACAGGTATTGGCCAGAAGCAAAGCATTTGGATTTGCCAGTCCTATATCTTCGGAGGCGAGGATTACCATGCGACGGGCAATGAATTTCGGATCTTCTCCGCCTTCAACCATTCGTGCAAGCCAGTATACTGCAGCATTAGGATCGCTGCCCCTGATGGACTTAATGAATGCTGAAATAATATCATAATGCAGTTCTCCATTTTTATCATATAAGGCAATATTTTCCTGTAAGCGATCGATAACTATTTTATCTGTAATTATAATTTCTTTATTCCCAGGCTTATTCTGTGATGCGACAATAAGCTCAAGAATATTTAAAAGCTTTCGTCCGTCACCACCCGAAAATCGGAGTATGGCCTCATCTTCAGCTACATCGATCTTCAGTTTTTTAAGGTAGTTATCATTCTTAATGGCAGTATCAAGAAGTTGTAATAGTTCGTTCTTACTGAGTGGTTTTAAAATGTAAACCTGGCATCTTGATAGCAGGGGCGAAATCACTTCGAATGAGGGATTTTCAGTGGTAGCTCCAATCAGCGTAATTATGCCTTCCTCGACTGCTCCAAGCAGACTATCCTGCTGCGATTTGCTGAAACGATGAATTTCATCGATAAATAAAATCGCATTCGGTGCATCGAAGAATTGCTGCTTTTTTGCTTTATCTATGGTTTCACGAACGTCCTTAACTCCGGAATTGACTGCACTGAGTATATAAAACTGACGATTTAAGGTATGGGCTATGATTCTGGCTAATGTTGTTTTGCCAACACCGGGAGGTCCCCATAAAATAAATGAAGGTATCTGACCGCTTTCAATCGATTGCCTTAAAATAGCACCTTTGCCAACCAGATGTTCCTGACCGACAAAGCCATCGAGGGTTTGAGGGCGCATTCGATCGGCAAGCGGTTGATTACTTAACATTTCTGTGAGTATGATATGTAATGTAAACTTAGGAACATTTCTTTATATGCAAAAATACGGCAGAATGCAATTACTGCTTTGAATTTCTTATTTCAATTCCCGGCGATATTTTTCTATATTTGAAGAAAATCCGATACCTGCAGCTAATGAAAGATAAAATTGTTATTATAACGGGAGCCTCTTCCGGAATTGGTCTGGCATGCGCCAAAGCTTTTTATCACAATAAGTCGAAACTCGTTTTAGCTGCCCGTTCAATTGAAAAATTAACCGAAATTGCTAAGGAGCTCGATCCCGGCGGAAAAAGATGCATTGCTGTGAAAACTGATGTTGCCGTTGAGGAAGAATGCAGAAATTTAATTGAAAAAGCTGTTTCAACCTTTGGTAGGATTGATATACTCATAAATAATGCAGGAATATCAATGCGTGCCATTTTCGATGATGTTGAGATTCATGTACTTAAACGGATCATGGAAGTTAATTTTTGGGGTACTGTGTATTGTACAAAATATGCGCTTCCTTATATTCAGCAAACCAGGGGAACCATTGTAGGAATAAGCTCAATAGCAGGGTTTCACGGGTTGCCTGGACGATCGGCTTATTCTGCCTCAAAATTTGCCATGCACGGATTTCTTGAAAGCATCCGCACCGAAAATCTAAAAAAAGGGATTCATGTGCTGGTACTTGCAGCGAGCTTTACATCTTCAAATATTCGTAAAAACGCTCTCGATGCGAAAGGAAATCCACAGGGTGAGACACCGCGTCATGAAGAGAAGTTATCATCGCCCGATAAGGTGGCTAAAAATCTGATACGCTCCATCCGGAAGAAAAAAAGGAACCGCATTATGTCTTTGGAAGGGCAGTTAATGGTTTTATTTCAGCGTATTATTCCATTCCTGACTGAGAGAGTAATCTATTCAAAATTTGCACGCGAACCCAACTCGCCTCTTAAAGATTAGATCAGGTCCATGTTATCAAACGAAATTCAAATCAGGGTAAGATATTGCGAAGTCGACAGAATGGGTTATCTCCATCATGGAAATTATGCCATATATTTCGAAGAGGGAAGG
>CAYUAV010000152.1:0-3911 GCA_964442665.1 uncultured Bacteroidales bacterium | reverse complement strand
GGATAGAACTTATCAGAAAATTGGGACTTACTTACCGCGAAATGGAAGATAAAGGTATTCTTCTGCCAGTAAGGGAACTATACATCCGGTATTTTAAGCCTGCCCTGTATGATGATAAAATAACTATCAGAACATCGTTAATTAAAAGCCCTTCGGCAAAACTCGAATTTGAATACCAGATGATGAGTTCGAAGGGGGAACTGATCAGTGAAGCAAAAACTACCTTAGTATTCGTCAATGCGGAATCGCGAAAACCTACGAGGGTTCCTGAATTCTTTGAAAAGTTAATTGCTCCCTATTTTAAAAAATAGCCCGATTTTTATATCAAAGAGGCCTGGAATTTTAACTTATACCGGATACATAAAGTATTCTGATACCGGATTTGGGTTTAATCGAAATAGTAGTAGTAATTTTGCATCAAATATCTGATATATGCCGGAACAATTTGAAGAGCTAATTGATAAGAAATATCTTGAATTATACGGCGGTCTTATATCCGAACTTAACAGAAACAGGCAGGAAGAGTCGAATGAGAATGTGTATAAGGCATTTCAAAAACTTACAGAAATAAAGTCGACCAAATATACAGCCTATAACAAGGATGTTATTTTGTCGGTATTGCACATTGCCAGAATTGCTGTCGCTGAAATTGGTCTCGGCCGTACATCGGTTATTAGTTTATTCCTGTATCGTGCTTTCGACGATGAGGAGATCGATACGAATGAAATTAAAAAAGAATTTGATGAATCAGTATCCATAATTACCGAAGGCTTAGCGAAGGTTAATCAGATAGGAGATAAAACAATTTCTTCGCAAGCCGAAAATTTCAGGCGCTTATTACTCAATTTAGCTCGTGATGTCAGGGTTATATTAATTCGTCTTGCCGAGCAAACGGAAATTATGCGGGAGATGAAATATTATAAACCCGAAGATCAGATCCGGCTTGCATCGGAAGCTGCATATTTATATGCTCCTTTAGCGCATCGATTGGGTTTGTACCTCATAAAGTCGGAAATGGAAGATCTGTCACTGAAATTTACCGACAGGAAAACCTATAATCAGATAGCCAGGAAACTTGCCGAGACCATGCGAGCGCGCAAGAGTTTTATTGATGAGTTCATAGCACCAATCGATGAATCGCTTAAGAAATTGGGTTTTGAATTCGAAATTAAGGGACGGCCCAAGTCGATTTATTCGATCTGGAATAAAATGAAAAAGAAAGAAGTAGAATTCGAAGATATCTATGATTTATTTGCAGTTCGCATCATCCTGAGGAGCGAACTTAGCAATGAAAAAGCGGATTGCTGGCAGGTTTATTCAGCTGTTACTGATATTTATCAGCCCAATCCTCAGCGATTACGCGACTGGATATCCGTACCAAAAACCAATGGCTATGAATCGCTGCATACAACGGTAATTGCTCCCGGTGGCCGGTGGGTCGAAGTACAGATCAGAACTGAACGAATGAATGAAATTGCCGAGAAGGGCGTCGCAGCTCACTGGAAATATAAAGGCATCGAAGGTGAACAAGGTCTTGATGAGTGGCTGGCTATTGTGCGTGAAATTCTGGAGACGCCTGAACCCGACGCCGGTAATTTTATCGACGATTTCAAACTTAGTCTTTATTCCCGCGAAATATTTGTATTCACACCAAAGGGCGATTTACGAAAATTTCCTGAAGGTGCCACGGTTCTTGATTTTGCTTACGATATTCATTCTGATTTGGGGGCAACCTGCACAGGAGCGAGGGTGAACGGGAAAAATGTTCCTATCCGTTATAAAATGCAAAATGGCGATAAAATTGAAGTCATTTCATCTAAAACACAGACTCCTAATTTAGACTGGCTGAACTATGTGGTTACGTCAAAGGCACAGAAGAAAATTCGTCAGAAACTTGACGAAGACCGGGCCAGAGAGGCAGAAAACGGTAAAGAAATTATAAAACGCAGGTTTCGGAACTGGAAAATTGAATATAATGATAATGTCATCCGCAGAATTTTAAAACACTATAACTTTCCGAATGCGCAGGAGTTTTATTGTATTGTGTCGAACGAAAAGATCGATCTGATTGACATAAAAGAATTCCTTAAATCCGGAAAATCAGAGGGCGAACCGGAAACATCAACTCTCGAAGAGCTGGACGCTATTCGAAAACCTCAGCCCGTTGAAGAGCCATTTGATGATTATCTTATAATTGATGAGAAAGTAGCTAATGTCGATTACAAACTGGCAAAATGCTGTTCTCCGATAATGGGCGATAGTATTTTTGGCTTTGTCACAGTATCGGAGGGTATAAAAATCCATCGTACCAATTGCCCGAATGCTGTTCAGCTGATCGGAAAATACGGATACCGCATCGTTCAGGCTAAGTGGACCCGAAGGGATATGGGTTCGGTTTTTCCTGTCGATATTCACCTTTCGGGAGAAGATAATTCCGGAATTCTTAAAAGCATCTCGGAGGCTATTGCTAAAGATCTTAAAGTAAATATCCGTTCAATTTCGATGAATTCCGAAGATGGTATGATCGTAGGAAAGCTCAGTCTGTTGGTACGTGATCTGAATCATCTCGATCATCTGATTGGAAAACTGGCTCAGATAAAAGGTATATATTCTGTCAGCCGGATTGAATAAAATATGATATGAAAAGAGTAAAAGGAAAATTGTATCTTTGCATGACTAATCTATGCTGGTTATGAAACATATCGTATTTGGCATAAGTTTTTTAATAGTCATCAATCTGCATATTTCAGGACAGGAACAGGAGAGTTTTTCGGATTCTGATCAGCTTGAAGTTACAAGTGGGCATGTTGATTCTGATACAATTAAAGAGACAGTGAATCAGAAAAAATTTGATACTGATTTAACAATTGGAACCGGATTTGCATTCTCACCTCATAACTTCTATGGTCCTGCCTATTATATTGCACCTGGTTTTTCATATAGGGTCACGCCGCGTTTTATTCTTTCCGGAGGAGTGGGAGCGGAATTTGGAAGATTTTATCCATTATATGATGGGGGAAATCAGGAAGATCAGATACTTCCGATGACTAGGGCTTTCCTTTATGCATGTGGCACTTACCTGCTTTCGTCGCGACTTTCAATCAGCGGTGTTGCCTATAAAGTAATAAATGACGTACCAAGGCTGACCCAATACAATCCTGCTGTAAATTATAATTATCAGGGTATT
Source organism: uncultured Bacteroidales bacterium (assembly GCA_964442665.1). GTDB lineage: Bacteria > Bacteroidota > Bacteroidia > Bacteroidales > UBA10428 > UBA10428. The sequence goes on along the minus strand of CAYUAV010000152.1, from coordinate 724 downwards.
GGAGTGGGATTTAATTATAAAATTACCGAGTCGTTATCAGTAGGATTCGAAATGCAGATACAGCAAAATTCTTACTACTATCAAAGTGGCGGATTAATACCGCCTGAAGGTTATGTATCAATCCCGGGATTTTAATTGTTCTCAGAATTTAGGGTCATAAAAGTATCCCGAATAAAAGGAACAAATGAAGTACGCTGAGGCAAAAAAAGGCAGGATTTTTATTATCCGTCTCGAAGATGGAGAAATTGTGCAGGAACAGATTGAAAAATTTGCCCGAAATAAAAAAATCCGATCGGCAAAAGTTCAATTATTAGGTGGTGTCGATAAAGGAAGCAAACTCATAGTTGGACCTAAAGAAGGACGCTCTGCGATTATTGAACCTATGATTTATATATTGGATGAAATGCATGAGGCAATAGGAAACGGGACTATCTTTCTGAATGAAGAGAAAGTTCCAAAGCTTCATTGTCATATTGTTTGCGGAAGAGGTAATGGAGTCGTTTGCGGTGAAATACGCAAAGGAGTAATTGTATGGCATGTTATGGAAGTAATCATTACTGAACTGCTTCACTGCAATGCCATACGAAAGAAGGATAATAAAACGGATTTTGAATTATTGATGCCCGGTAAAGATATTGATAGTGAATAAATCAGTCATACTTTTCGTGATCTGCGACAATGAATCCTTATTGCGCCTTTGTGATAAGATTCTCATTCTTTAAAT
>CAYUAV010000151.1:0-8020 GCA_964442665.1 uncultured Bacteroidales bacterium | reverse complement strand
GTGGTTAGGCAGCGACAGCAGCAGGATCACGGTCTATAATGACGGCAATTTCATAATTTACTCAGCAGGTACTGTCATTCCCGATGTGAAGATAAATGCCATTACAGAACTTGATGATACTATTTATGCCGGTGGTGAAGAAGGTGTTATGGCTTACAGCTATAAAACAGCCTGGACAAATTACACGGCTGGAACCATGGCCGGGAACACTATCGAAGCAGTTTTTACAGATAGCAACAACGATCTGTGGTATGGTACCTGGGGCAATGGTGTCGGAAAGTATGATGGTGCTAACTGGAAAGTATACACAACAGCCGAAGGCCTGGCAGGTATGAACACCTACGATTTCGCTCAGGATGACAGCAGCTATATCTGGGTAGCCTCATCGACCGATGGTGTGAGTAAAATTAGTCCCGATACCATTTTAGTATATGACGCGTCTGACGGACTTCCCGGTACGGGATATATCTCCATCGATACCGATGGTGAGGGTAATATCTGGATAGGTTCTAACGCCGGCGTTAGCAAGTATGATGGATTAGGCTTCCAGAATTATTCTGTCGGCGACGGTTTGCCAGGCTCATACGTACAGGCGGTTTTCTGTGCATCAAACGGCGATATCTGGGTCGGAACTGTATCGGGTGACGGAGCCGCACGCTTTAACGGAACAACCTGGGATGTGTTTGGCGTTGCCCAGGGACTGGTGAACAACAACATCCAGGAAATTACTGAAGATACACTCGGGAATATCTGGTTTGCCACCTTCGGCGGCATGAGTATGTACGATGGCTCGGATATCACGAATTATGCTTCATCGGTTTATTTTGGCAATACAGCCATCTGGTCGGTGAAAATCGATGAGATGGGAAATGTTTGGGCCGGAAGCTGGGATAATGGCGTTTATATTTTTAATGGCCATACATGGCTCAGGCTAACAACTGCCGATGGTATTTCACATAACGATGTCCGGGGCATTACGGAAGACCAGGATGGTATCATCTGGCTGGGTACATATGGAGGCGGTCTGACACGAATAGAACGCAGGTTATTCTCGGTAACCCATGTTACTTCCAGTGATCCGAGTTGCTATGGTGAAGAAGACGGCAGTATTGAAATAAGTGCCACGCCTTCTGCCGGACTGCAATATTCGATCGGATCCGGGTATTCATCATCAGGGACTTTTGAAAACCTCAGTTCCGGAATATATTACCCGGAAGTCACTAATGGTTTCGATACGGCATTTCTTAGCAGCATAACACTAACGGATCCCTTGTCCATTGGGGTGAATCTTGGTAATGATACCACCATTTGCGAAGGTGAAGAATTACTATTGCAATCGGGTTACACCAGCCCCTATACCATTGCATGGAGCACCGGGTCCGATGCCGATGAAATTACCGTTAACGAAGCAGGTATGTATAGCGTGACCATAACTGACGTTAATGGCTGCAGCAATAGTGATACCCTGCAACTATACGTTAACAATCCGCTGGTCGATCTGGGTAATGATACTACGATCTGCGAGGGTGAGGAACTGATACTACAATCCGGCTATACCAGCCCGTATACAATAACATGGAGCAATGGTTCTGGTACCGACGATATAATCGTAAGTGTAGAAGGAATATACAGTGTTACTATTACCGATATCTATGGTTGCACCGACAGCGATACGATGCAATTATCCGTAAGCGATCCGGCTGTTGACCTCGGTGCAGATATCAGTCTTACCACCGATGAAACAACCATTCTGGATGCAGGTGAGGGATTTGCAGGCTACGAATGGAATACGGCTGAAACGACACGGACCATAACCGTAGATGGATCTGCTCTTGGCGAAGGTGTATTCACTTACTGGGTAATAGTAATTGACAGCTATTCCTGTACTGCCAGCGATACGGTTATTATTACAGTGACCCAGGAGAACGGTCAGACACTTGAAAATATATCCACTGAAGGAGTGAACCTGTATCCCAATCCGGCAGGCACTGAAATATATTTCGATTTAAGAGATATCCATCAGCACATCCGGAGTATTCAGTTCATCGATACTAAAGGAAAAACCGTGAAAAACTTTTCGGAAATACCTGAAGTTAATCCTGTCCGGCTCAGTGTAGCCGATATCGGATCTGGATTATATCTAATCCGGATTGTGACAACCGAAACTATATTCACGGCCAGATTACGAATAGTAAAGTAGAGAAAATTTAACTTGGTGAAAACCATGATACATGCAGTTTCGGGGCTAGTTATTTTTTAAGGATTATGTAATTCGCTCGTATCAACAATACATATTTTAAGCTATTTTTCTGTTCCGGTCAGTCAGCTTTCTGCCGGAACAGTTTTTTATTGATCGCATCAGAAAGGTTTTCAATATAGAATTTATCGGAAACAACTTCTTCACTGAGAGGCCCCATACTCTTTTCAGAGCATAATTATTTTAAATTTCACTAGTTTTACGATCACGCATGATTTCCTGAATCATTCTGCCACTTTTAACTGTTTCGGTAAACTGGTTCATAAATCGTGAAGCGGGAGCGCCATCAACGATATCATGATCGAAAGATGCTGTCAGGCAAAGATGTTCCCTTGAGACCAGTTGTCCGTCAATTTCGACCACTTTATTGCTTATGCTGCCAACAGTGATGAGAACCGTTGCACTTCCGTGAGGAATGAACCACACGGCTTCCCTGCTAAACATTCCTACAGCTGTCACTGCTACTTTTCCGTAACGAATAGCCATTTTTATATTTTTATCGGCTAACCGGATAAATGTTTTAAGCAAAAAACCGGGAATCAGGTTAATCCAGCCCGCCCCCGACAGGTTTCCCAGTTTACCTGACTGTAATTTTTGAGCTTCTTTTATTTCATTCTGTACCTGTAATAAGGTTTTTTTCTGTGCCTGCCTGATCCCGATGGGTTCAGGTACTTTTTCTCCTGTAATTTCTCTTTCTATCAGTACGCTGATCGTAACATCATCCAGTAAAATAAGTTTTCTCCCCCTGATGAACGAATTGAGTTGTGGATGATCTTTAAGTACATGTGCCAGGCATGTTACAATATATGCTGTAAGTGAAACCTTTTCGCCTGTCTGTTCATAGTATTCTCTGATAATACGGCGGGTTTCGGATATATCAATTTCAGTAAGACTATAAATCGTGTTTTTCTGCCGGGTAACCGAAGCCGAAGCTTTAACCGTTCGGCGGTTAAACGTGAGCGGAATACTTTTAAAACCCTTTTTAGTTTTCATGAATCAATCCTTTTAACCTCTGTATTTACTACTTATTGTTGATTTTCAATTAATAATAAACCCTGCTGTCTCCAGAATCCGGTTTTATTACCCCATCTGACAATTAATCTCCTGGCATAATTGTTATTCCATTCTTTTTCAATAGCAAGATGGCATTCTTTACCTGATCCCGTCCGGGTATGGTGACAATAATGGCATTTCAGAGGTTGCAGGCCTGTTTCGTATAACTCACATAATCCGTCTTTCAGAAAAGTACAGCCGTGACCGGCGAATACCTGAAGGGAATAATTGCATTCATTACCTTTAAATGCAGGGGATAATACACCAAAATTTTTTTTCGGGGCTAATTCCAGCATCATTCTGAATACAAATTCCGAGTCAATTACCTTTTTGGCCTCCTCAACAGTCCACCATCCCGGCCGCTTACAATAACCCTGGCATATTTCACAGGTACAAGACTCAGAGGGCTGATATTTTTCGATTAGTGTCAATACAAATCGTTATAAGTAAACTAAAATAAATGTTTTTCATTCGAAATTAGAATATATCAGGATAATTTCATTTCTTTGTCAACCGAATGGTTGGTTAAATAAAAATCATGCCTAAAACAGATGGTGATATCACCCGTCAAAGAATTCTTGAAGTAGCCGAAGATCTGTTTGCTTCAAAAGGGTATGATGCCGCCAGCATGGATGCCATTGCCAGGTCGGCCGGGATAAACAAGGCCACAATTTATTATCACTTTAAAGACAAAAACGATATCATCATATCTTTATTCGGTAAAATAATTTCAGAATTGGAAACCAGAATAAACTCAGAGATAAATTCAGCGGAAGATCTTAAGGTTAAACTAAAAAAAGAAATCGCCTACCTGAGAAGCAAGAGGAAAATACTTACGATCCTGGTGATGGAACAACTTAAAAGCAACGAAAACAACAGTTTCTTTCAGATAGGCAAATCAGTTATTGATGCAGAGCTAAAAGAAAAAAAAAATACCATGAGCCAAATTGATCTGAAATCACTTCAGAAGTATTATGTTCACGATTTTTTTACGGGATTGCTGCCACTGATTATGTATGTCATTTTTGAGGAGAGTTGGGCAGCTTTTTTCGGTTATCAAACCGATTCGCTGGTCGATGACTTCATTGAACAGTTTGAAATCTCCCATTTGAAAACACACTTGTAATTTTTTTTATCAATTAATCAACCAAACGTTTGGTTATAAAAAACAAGATCATGAAAACAACATTAAAAAAAAGTCCCTACTGGGCTGTAATAGCAGTTTATATGCTTATCACATTTGAATTCTTCTATATGGCCAGTCCTTTTGCCGTATATTTCTATTCCCTGTATAAACCGGGATTAACATTTCTTGATAAGATTCCGGCAATAGCATGGATAACCGGATTTTTTCTTCCGCATCTGGTTGAAACAACAACATCAGCGCTGTTCAATTCAGTTAAAACAACCGGTATAATAATGGCAGGTTTAGGTCTCCTGGTTTTTATAATTTGTGCGTCACAGGTTTACTATGCAAAATTGTTCAAAAAAGGTGTCGTTACAGGAGGAATATATAAAATCATCAGACATCCACAATACTCGGCGTTTGCCGTATGCAGCCTCGGTCTTTTACTGCTTTGGCCACGATATTTGTCACTTTTTATGTTTATTACGGTTTTGTTTGTATACTACTTTCTCGCAAAAGTTGAAGAAAAAGAATGTGAAAAAAAATTCGGGGAATCCTATACCAAATACAAAAACCAAACATACATGTTTGTGCCGTTAGTCAGGATCAATTTTACACCTTTAAAAAAGCTGAGATCACCCTACAGAGTCGGTGTAATTTTAATACTTTATTTTTTGTGTTTGTCTGGCAGCGTCCGGTTTGCGCACCTCATTAAAAAGCAATCGATCCGATCACTTTATTTACAATACAAAGAAAATGTGACTTATGTTTCCATCTTTGAAATCGATGACAGTGAATTGCAGAAAATAATTACACTGGTCACTGCATCGGAAGAATTTGACAAAATTGTATCCAAAAGCAGCAACCAGATTGCGTATATCGTACCCACTGACTTCTATATAAGCGAAATTCCCATGCTATCGCCTGAAAATGCACCGTGTCATGTATTTAATCCTGATCATGAAATCATAGACTATAAAGTAATACTTACCGAAGGCCGCCCCAAAACCAAACCAGATAAAAAAAATCCGGATGTATTATTTACATCACGGTCCCTGCAACCATTGTCCGAAATATGGTTAGATATGCGGGATCTTACGATCCGGAGAACAACACTATTAACTGAGAAAGCTATCCGTTATAAAAATATTGCAGAACCTGTGTTTTAACCCTGAAATAGCAGGATATCCTGCCTTTATAATTCAAAGGTCAGTTAAGCTGGTGCGGCACTTAAAATGACAGATATATTGTTGATTGTGAGATATTTAATATATGCGTGATCAGGTCAGGAGTTACATTTTCTTTGGGCATGTTTAATTAGTACAGAAAAGGAATTATCCGGTATTTTACCTTTTCAGTATACTTGTTCCATAAATGACCATACTTGGAAGCGCAACGTTTATTATCATGTATCTGGCGCGGCAGTAAAAGCAGAATATAGTATACGGGGTAAAGCCATACCCATATAATCCCTGGATAACCGACACTCAGTGCAATAGCCCCAGCCATCAAGAATTCACCCATGTAATTGATGTGTCTGCTGATACCCCAAAAACCATTAACCAATAATGCCATATTTCCGTCCGAAATAGATTCCGGTTTAATTCCGAGAAATGTTTTCTTCGAACGTGTCTTAAAAAAATATTTTTGCATATTGGCACCCCGTGACAAAGTCCAGCCTGCCAGGAAAAGAAAGACAAAGCTAAAAAGCAGCCATCCGGGTGTGCCGGGGTCCGGTAAATTAGCAGTCGCCCACAGGGCAATTAAATAGAAGTAAGGATAAAATGTCAGGCAACCCCACCCTAATTTAACGCCCACACGTTCTGCAAAAAAATCGTATGTATACAGGTGTACCTTTTCGAATAGTAAATAGTCCCAGACAAAAAAGGTCAACATAGCCGCACATACAATTATGCCCGGGGATAATTTGCCGAATACCAGATAGTGATGTGCCGTAAAACTCAGCACATTCAGCTGAAGCATGACTGCTCCGATCATGTACAGCCATATTTTGGCATCGATTCGTCCGTTTTGAAATTGTGGGTTTTCGAGTCTGCCAAAGTACAGATCGGCAAACCAGGACCTGCCGGTTGCCGGATAGGGTAATACAATAAATAAAGAAAACAGCAATCCAAAGGTGAATGCTCCTGCCAGACCATACCATCGTATCTCATAGAGCCAATCATAAGGGACCCACCCCAAGTAACCCAGTAAAAACCAAAGCACGATAGAAAAAAATAAAACAAGTATTCCGTTTAGCCGGTAGTTTAATACTTCCCCCGTTTTGGAATTTCTTACATATCCGGTTACCCGGCTTCCGGGAAGGAAATAATGCAAAACTGTAATTACAGCGTATAGTATCAAGGGTGAGAAGAAGCCAAGCAGTGGAGTCATCATGATAAGTGTTTTGTGTTTTTTTCCATTATAGAAATGGCTAATTTCCTGGGAAATAACCGCCCCATAAAAAAACGAGCCATCTTATTTGTAAATCCGGGAATTATCACCGGACCTTTACCAAGTGCATTCAAAGTTTTTTCTGCAACCTCATATGCATCTAATGTACCGGGAGCAGTTTTCGCATGCTGTGCATTTTTATATCCGGGTGTTGTGACAGCACCTGGAGACGATGCCAAAACATCGATTCCATATTTCTTCAATTCATTCCAGATACCTTCGGCTAAAATACTGTTAAAAGCTTTTGATGCGGCATAGGTTGCAATTTTAGGACTTCCCTGTATGCCGGCAAGAGACGACATCAATACAATGCCTCCTTTTCTTTTTTCAATCATTGGTGATATAACCAGCCTGGAAAGTAGCAAGGGAGCTTTAATGTTAACATCAACTATTTTTTCCAGGTCTTCCTCAGCTATTTTTTCGAAATAGCCAATTGGGGCATACGATGCATTATACACCAACAAACCAATATCCTTTCCAAGTTGCGAAACAATTTGTCTGGTTTTTAGGGTATCAGATAAATCGATTGAATGATATAGTATTTCAATCGGGTATTTATTTCTCAGGTCGTCTGATACTTCCTTTAATTTGTCAGGCCGTCTGGCAAGCAATATCAGATTGAGTCCGCGTTTTGCCAGTACTTCGGCAAAAGCCGCACCTAATCCTTCTGACGCTCCTGCGACTATAGCCCAGGTTCCGTATTTGGTTTTAAAGTCTTGCATGGATCCTTATACATCATACAAATTTTTCTTTTTTTTGATACTTGTCATTTTGATCGATTCACAGATAATTCCATTAACTGCAAGGCAAACGAAGATACCGATGAGTAATCCCATGCATTAGGGTCCGGTTATTTTTCATTCAATCAGATTTAATTCTCCCAGGATATCTTTAGTTATCTCAAATCTTGCCTGTTTTGTTCTGTAATAATCATCCGACATGAAATTCATCGCATAAAAATAGGGCTTTTTATCTTTCTCAATATATCCGACGAACCACATGATGTTATTAGTGTCTGTTATTATGCCACAACCGGTTTTGCCGCTCAATTTATAATCAGCGGTTTGCTCCAGAACTATAATATCCTTAACCAGGTCAACAGACCTTTTTGATACGGGCAACTCATAATT
>CAYUAV010000150.1:0-8029 GCA_964442665.1 uncultured Bacteroidales bacterium | reverse complement strand
AATTGGCGGCTTTGTTTCACAAATATCTTCAGTCCCTCCGTATCGCCTATAAGTATATTATTCCTGGAATCCTTATAAAAAGACTTTATGAAGTTGAGCTTCTTTTTAAATTTATTAATCTGCCCGGTTGTTTTATCAAGTATAAAAATTCCACTCCCCCGTGTTCCGATCCATAGTTGATCTTTATCTTCGAGCAGACAAAATACAGCAATATTCCTCCGGTTTTTGTTTTCGTTCAGCCTGAACAGGTGTAAGCTATCCATTTTTGAATCGTAACAATATAATCCCAGTTCAGATCCAAACCAAAGACGTTCTTCCTTATCCCGAATAAAACAATATACCTGGATATTCAGGCTTTTAACAAGTTCAAGTCTTCTTTCCCTTAGAGTAAATAACTGACCCCGGTCGTTTACGGCATGAATATTCTGAGCCGTATCCTGAAAAAATCCCCTGATATATCCATCCACATATCCCCTGGAATAATGGGTAAAATCATCAGTTTTTGCATTATAGCTGCAAATGCCATATTGTGTGCCTATCCACAATGTTGAATCTGAGGATATAAAAAACTGCAGCACATGATTGTGTATCAGACTCGATGTATCGAGCGGACTACTGGTATAATTCGTAAATGTGTAACCGTCGAACCTGTTAAGTCCATTATCGGTGCCTATCCAAATGAATCCTTCAGTATCCTGGATAATACAATTCACATTGTTTGCAGTCAGACCATCTTTCTCACGGTAGTGAACAAATTTCAGATTTTCGTACTGGGAATATCCTGTAAGAATTGATACGATAAATAAAACAGCCGATACCAGACATGTTTTCTTTAAATCGTGCAACTTTTTTCTGAAGGAAACAGTAGTATGAGATTTGTATATCAACTGAAATATTTTTGAACGGCTACTATGAAGTTACAAAATTTATCAATATCGAATAACGCCTAAGAAAGATAATTTCAGGATGTAATTATTGAATATGAATAAAAGAGTCAGCCATTGACAGTTCGTCCTAAAACGATTAAAAGATCTTTAATAGCTGCAATTTGACGATTTACTCATCACCTGCGGCTAATTCCGGTTCGGATTTCTCTTTTTTCAGTTCCCTGATTTTTTCGGCCCTTTTATGTAAGGTGGGCAAAGAGAACAAAACCCCTAACAGTGCACCGCACAGAACTGCCACCGGTATCAGATAGGCTACGGCAATATTAACTGTCCAGAAAAATAGTTTGATAGTAACCGGATTGGAGTTTTGCAATGCAAAAACCACCGTAATAACGATGAGCAGAAGCGCTATAATCAGAGATCGCTGCATAGTATGATTTTATAAGTTTATCAGACAATTTACTTCATACCCCGTAAGAAGATTCCGGCCATTGAGAAAGCCAAGTTCGCAAAAGAAACTCAGAATTATTTTCTTCGGCCTTGCCACGCGGACCAGTTCAATAGCCGATTTGGCTGTCCCTCCTGTTGCCAGAAGATCGTCGTGCAAAAGAACAACATCTTCTGTTGTCAGAGCATCGCTATGCATCTCCATGGCGTCGCTCCCGTACTCGAGTGTATATTTTTTCGAAAAAGTCCTTGCAGGAAGTTTGCCTGGTTTTCGGATGGGTATAAATCCCGCACCAAGCTTATAGGCAATAGCTCCGCCCAGCATAAATCCCCTCGCCTCAAGACATACAACTTTGGTGATTCCCCTGTTCAGTAACTTGTCAGCAATTGAATCAACTACAAACGTAAACAGTTCGGGCTGTTTCAATACCGTTGTAATATCTCTGAATTGAATCCCGGGTTTCGGAAAATCGGGTATAGTCCGTATTTTTTCCTTTACCTGCTCAATGGTTATTTCTTTAACCATCTGTAGAAGAGTTTAGTTCCTCACAAAGCTACTATAATTTGTTGAATTACATTATTCAGTCAGTTCTGCATGGTTCAGAAAATGACAATTTTCAAATCAGAACCGGTTTTCAGCAGGATAATCAGATAATAATTTAAATCTGAAATCGCCCTTGGATCAGAACATATTTTCTTGCAGCCGTCACCGGAAAAACATTTTTTTCAAATTTATTTATCACTCCCCTGTAATGACGGATCGACACAGATACTTTAAGACAAGCCAAAGATTATTTAAACCGGCATTGACTCATATCGAAACGCCAATCCTGAAATCGAGAAAATCGGCCACGTGCCTGTGGGCTTTAATATTTGAACCTATGAAGAGCCGGTCATTTAAATAAAACACCAGCCCATACCTCTGATATACCGGGTCTCTTCTTTTAAAAGGCGAATATACATATGTGCCAAGGTGCGTGCTGAAAATAAACCGACCGATAAGCAATTCGTAACCGATCAGAACCGCCAGATATTTATGATCAATAAATTCACTATTTTCCTCGATCTCTCTCCTTTCGATCTCTGCTTTATCGGCTCTGTCGTTTGTGCCCTCAATTATTCCCGACAGTGCACTTAAACGACCGATCACGCGGCTGACAGTACCCGTTATACCAAAAACAGGATAATGCTTTTCGCCTTTTATATCCGTCTTGCCGGTACCAAAACCAACCACATCGAAACGCCACTTTCCGGAACGTCGATTCATATTTTCGATTTTTGTATGCTTTTTATAACTCAGGTCGCGCAGATTATAATCGAGTCCGAGGCTTGCCGTCGGAAAATTGATGCCTTTATTCGGATTTTTGATTCCCCCGTTTGAAATATGGTTATAATTACCGCTTAACCGAACCTGCATCCTGTCAGAAAATCGATAATTCACTCCAACATCCAAAAGCACAATAAAACTTACAACAGAACTATAAAATAAATTCTCGGGATTGGTTTGTTCATCATAAACTTTATCCATAAAAGCAGGCCCGATTCCAAAACGTATGGAAGAATTAAATTTTTTTTCAGCTCCCAGAACAGGTTCAATAAAAACATAGGGAGCATAAGAGCTACCTAAAACACCGGGATTTGCAAAATTGATGTAAAAAAACGATATACCTGTGCGCGGGAAGCAGTAGCAATAATTCCATGCATTGCGACTCATTAGCTGCCAGCTCCATTCGGCCTCAAAACCCCATGGATTCGATTTTGAAATATCACGTATGGTACTGGAGTGAGGAATTATAAAACCATAATGCGATTTGATACCAGGGATAAGTCCATTCTGCGAATTTACCCGGTTTTCAGCGGTAAAAACCAGGATAATTAACAGAGGTATATATACCGTTCTTTTCCACATCAAATTTACAATGTCGATTTTATTACTGCTCCATCGACGGAATAAACCTGACCTGTTACATAATCGGATAAGGGTGAAAGCAACCATAATGCCAGACTGGCAAAATGATCGACATTACCGGTTCGCTTCATAGGGATATCAGCCTCGATCCGGATCCGGGCTTCTTTATTCGATATCCGTAAAGTCTGGGCTTTTATTTGAATCAGGCGTTCTACGGCAGGCGTGTAATGATAACCGGGCGCCAGAACATTAAATGTTACCCCCTTATCGGGTATTTCCTGCGAAAGTGTTTTTACAAATCCTACGACGGAAAGCCTCATCGATGTGCTTAATACCAGGTTCTCCATGGGTTGTTTAACAGCGGAACTTTCCATGTAAAGAAATCGGCCGTAAGTATTTTTAATGAAACGGGGCAGAAAAGCTTTTGTAAGTTCTACTTTCCAGCGCAACAATTGGCGGTATGCCTCGTCCCAGTCATCGAGAGTAGTTTCATTAAATGACCTGGCCGGAGGTCCCCCGGCATTTATCAAAATACCATCAATCCGGGTTGACTCGGTTTTTTTAGTCAGTTTTTTTAGAGTCTCGCTATGCGTAATATCTCCGGAAAGGACAGTAACCTGTGACTGATATGCTTCCTGCAACTCACGTAATTTTTCTTCGCCCCGGGCAACGGCAACTATTTGAGCACCTTCGCCTATAAGCTGCAAAGCAATGGCGTGCCCAAAGCCGCTGGTTGCCCCGCAAATAATGAATGATTTGTTTTTTAATTTCAGATCCATTGGTATACTATTATTGAATTATTATGTCAACAATCCGATGTGTAAATGGTTAGTTTCTTTCTGAGATATTTTCGAAAGCGATAATTTATTACCTATCCTAATTTACAAAAAAAGAGAGCACTATCGGCCCTCTTTTTAAAAACCTGTATTATTTAATATTCATTACGATTCTGCCATTTTTACACCATTACCTTTTCCGTTTCCATTTCCATTTCGGTCTTTCCAGAAGCTCAGGAATTTTATCCACTTCATCTGAGCCAGGGAAGTAAGCCTGAACATTGACGGAACTATAATAAGTGTAAGGATTGTTGAAAAAGTAAGTCCGAAGATAATGGTCCATGCCAGTGGCCCCCAGAATTTTGCCTGGTCGCCGCCGATATAGAAATTCGGATCCCAGTTGTGCAGAAAACCGCCAAAATCAAAATTCATACCTATGGCCATAGGAATCAATCCCAGCAAGGTAGTAATAGCCGTAAGCAATACCGGTCGGAGACGTGTCTTACCTGCCTGCACCAGGCATTCTGTAGCAGCATCGAGGGGAAGTATGGCATCTTCCGCCAAACCGAGTTCCTTTCGTTTGCGTGATCGTAAAAGCTCCGTATAATCGATCAACACAATGGCATTATTCACAACGATTCCAGCCAGTGCAATAATCCCTATACCGGTCATAATAATCACAAATGGCATCCTGAAGGTGGCCAGGCCTCCGAAGACTCCGATGGTACTGAACAGAACAGTCATCAGAATGATGCCCGTCCTGATCACAGAGTTGAATTGTGTTACGAGTATCAGGAAAATTAACGATACGGCAATGAGCATAGCTCTCATCAGAAAATTAAATGATTCATCCTGTTCCTGCTGTTCTCCGGTAAACTCATATTTATATCCGGGAGGCATATCAAAACGAGCCATAAGTTTTTTAATATCATCATTCACTTTGGTAGCATTATATCCCTGAACAACATTCGATTCCAGGGTAATTACCCTGTCAAGGTCTTTTCGCCGTACCGAACTGAACGTACTTGAATAGTCGAAATCGGCAACCGCCGAAAGCGGAATATAATTGGTAACACCATTATCGGTATAGTTGATCTTCATATTCTCCAGCGCCGACAAGTTATACCGGTATTCATCTTTTAACCGGATCATTATCGGATATTCGTCTTCACCTACTTTATAATCGGTGGCATTCATACCGTATAATGCGGTACGCAGGTCGTTTGCAATCTGGGATGTCGACAACCCGAACCTGCGTGCTCTTTCGCGGTCGATCTTTACAATCAATTCCGGTTTATCGGTGCTGATATTCATCTTTAAGCCTTCGATTCCTTCGATACCTGAATTATTTATCACTCCCTGTATGGAATCGGAAAGGTAAACGAGTTCTTTAAAATCGGGACCAATAATTTCAAGACTTATAGCCTTTCCTGTGGGAGGGCCCATATTTTGCTTGGTTACTTCAATTTCGACTCCGGGATACTTACCCACAATATGATCGGTCAGGTTACGCATAATTACAGATGTATTCTTACCGTTCCGCTTCAGGTAATCGACAAAACTGATCGTCATTAATGCCTTCTGCGGCTGGGGCCCTGAAGTATAATCTTCCGGATCGCCTTTACCCACTGTAGTCAGAATTGATTCAATAATATCCTTATCAGGTTCGAGAAAATCGGTTACATCATTTTCGAGTTTACTTACAAAAACATCGGTTGCAGCAATATCGGTCCCGATAGGTAATTCACAAATCACATTCACATAACTCGGATCGTTATCGGGAAAGAAGAGTACTTCGGGCTGCCGGACTCCCATCAGGAATATGGCAAAAAATAACAAACCGAATGCTCCCATAAAAAACCAAAGCGGATTTCTTCTTCGTAAAGCAAAACGCAGAGCCCTTTCATAAAATTTCTCAAGCCACGAAAGAAATACATTCTGAAAACGTATCTGTTGTTTCTGAAAAAAAGCCAGGTTTAGGATCCCGATCAACCCAAAAATGATCAGCAGATTTGGGAATACCCTCCAACCGGGAATCAGTAAAATCAGTCCCAGACCTACCATAACAAAAGCGATAATAAACCCCCTTCGCTTATTGGCAGTGGCACCGGTGCCCTGCTTCCCGCTTTTAATAAAGGTGGCCGATATTACAGGAGTAATGACCAGCGCAACAAAAAGAGAAGCTGTTAATACAATGATCAGTGTGATCGGCAGGATCTTCATAAACTCCCCAACTACTCCGCTCCACAATGCAAGCGGGAAAAATGCAGCCAGGGTTGTCAGTGTCGATGCAATAATCGGGACGGCAATTTCGCCGACAGCCTGTTTGGAAGCTTCCCACGGATTGTAACCATGATCGACAAACCGGTAAATATTTTCGACAACCACAATGGCATTATCCACCAGCATACCCAGTGCCAGTATGAGTGAGAACAGCACCATCATATTGATCCTGTAATCGATTATGCCGATAACCACAAAGGAAAGAAATAACGACATAGGTATAGCCAGTCCGACAAAAAGAGCATTCCGTGTACCCAGAAAATAATAAAGTACCAGCACTACCAGTATAATTCCAAGAATCATACTATTCTCAAGATTATCCAGCTGCATTTTGACTTCTTCCGACTGGTCATTGGTGATGGATATTCTTAACCCCTCGGGAATAAGCTTATCTTCCTTGGCCTTATCGAGAGTGGCAAATATTTTATCGGAAGCCGAAAGCAGGTTTTCACCTCCTTTTTTCACTACCTGCACCGATACAACAGGTTGCCGGTCGAGGCGAGCATAACTGGTAGGTTCGGCAAAACCATAAACGACATCGGCCACATCCCTCAGGTAAATGGTTTTCGAACCCTCTTTTTTCACAATAATGTCTTCCAGTTCGCGCGGATTATTAATTTCACCAACAATTCGCAATCCCCTCCTGATTCCGTGTAAAAGAATTTCACCGCCTGAGACTGTCATATTTTCATTCGTCACGGCTAAATAAATATCATAGAAAGTCACATTCATCGCCTCCATTTTCAGAAGGTCAGCATTTATCTTGACCTCCCTGTCATTTATTCCTTCAATCTGCACTTTTGAGATTTCCGGAATATTTTCCAGCTGATCCTGCAGACTCTCTGCATATTCTTTAAGTTCTGCCAGACTATAATCGCCTGACAGATTGATATTGATAATCGGAAATTCGGTGAAATCGATATCGAAAACGATGGGCCCGATAACATCATCGCCTGTCGGCAAATCGCTTTTTGCCCTGTCAACACGATCTTTTACACGTTGCAATGCAGCCTCCATATCCACATCGGTGTTGAATTCAGCAAAAATCATTGAGACGTCCTGTGCAGAAACCGAACTGAGTTTCTTCAGACCTTTAACTCCATCAATCTCTTTTTCGATGGGCCGGGTGACCAGACTTTCAATATCTTCGGGAGAGTTGCCGAAATACTGGGTTTGAACCATTATTTCAGGCCACACAATTTCGGGTACAAGTTCCTTCGGCAGACTACGGTATGAATAAATCCCGAAAATCAGAATCAGTACGGTAAGTAAATAAACCGTATTCTTATTCTTCAGTGCCAGGGTGGTCAGTTTAAATTCCCTGATCACCTTACTATTCATTTCTTTTATGTCCATTACATTTCGTTTTAACAGCTGTGAGACTATTTTTCTGCCAGGTACGATCCGGTACTAACGAGGTTATATCCGGCAACAATTACCCTGTCGCCCTCTTTTAATCCCTTAACCACCATAGTGCTACCTTCATGCGAAATTCCCCGTTCAATATATTTCTTTTTTGCCACCTGCTCATTTTTCTCATTGGTTGATGCTACATACAGGTAATCGCCTGTTATATCTCTTTTTATTACAATGGAAGGCACCACAAATGCATCTTCCTTTGTATAATCGTTGATCTTAATAGAAGAAACCATATTAGGTCTGATTTTTTCACCGGGATTGGCAATATTCAATTCCACCTGAAAAGTACGGCTGGTAGGATTTATCAC
>CAYUAV010000149.1:0-8059 GCA_964442665.1 uncultured Bacteroidales bacterium | reverse complement strand
GTCGGGCAGCCGCATCAGCTGAAGGTTGAGATTGATATTATTCCGGGCCGAACAGCTGCCCCAGCGTGTTCTGGTGTTTTTAACAGTAAGCTGATTGTATTTATAATTATATTTTTTTGCAAGTTCGGCGGTCCTTCCCGGCAGATATTTCTTTGCTTCTATACGCCATGCTTCTGTTATAGCTCTTCTAATGACCCGCTGAATACGTAAGTCCTTAACCTCTGCAGATGCCGGATACCAGACCACAATTTTATCGCCCGAAACCACCGATTTTACAGTATTTTTCTGATGTTTCTGAATGTACAGAATATGCATTCGTGTTTTGAATGGAGTATTTTCTGTGAATATGGTTTGCTGATGAAGAAGGCTTATCTGACGTTTTAGTGATTTCTGGATCCAGCTCTTCTTTTCGTAGATAAATCGAAGAGCCATGTTTTCTGTAACAAATACAGGTAAAACAACAATTACTCCTTCTTTCTGGCTCACCCGTATACGTAGCGCACGGGCCTTTGGACTTCTTTTAAAAGTCACATTCCCGATGTCTTCGACAAATAGATTTTGAGTCGCTTTTTGCTGCATGTTTACTCATCGGATTATTTATGAGAACTCATATATACAAAAATAAAATTCTGTAAGGATTTTTACAGGTTAATTCATTAACCAAATTTGTATTTTTGCCGGATATGTGCAAAATTCTTCATATCGAAACAGCCACGGAAGTATGTTCGGTGAGCATTGCCGGAGCCAGTAAAATAATATCATCCAGGGAGACGTTCATAGATCGTTCACATGCTGCGGTTTTGTCTGTATTTATCAGGGAGTTATTTGAAGAAACAGGTCTTTTGCCTGATAATCTGGATGCAGTTGCCGTAAGCATGGGTCCGGGTTCATATACCGGTTTGAGAATAGGTGTTTCAACTGCAAAAGGGCTGTGTTACGGATCGGATCTTCCACTGATTGCAATTCCTACCCTGACCAGCATGTGTTATGGCATACTTGAGAAATTAAAAGAAATTGAAGTTCCTGCTAAAGAAAAACTTCTCCTAATCCCGATGATTGATGCACGGCGAATGGAAGTCTACACCGCTTTTTATACTGAAAATTTAACAGTATTTCGTGAAACCTCTGCCATGGTTGTGGAATCCGATACTTTCAATGAGCTTCTCAGACAATATTCCCTGATCTTTTTTGGCGACGGTGCTAAAAAATTTACGAATACAATAATTCATCCCAATGCGAATTTTATTACGGAATTCCGTGCATCATCAGTTCATATGGCAGAGTTGGCATATGCATATTATCAAAAAAATAATTTTGTCGACGTGGCGTATTTTGAGCCTTATTATCTAAAGGATTTTATTACAACTACTCCCAAAAAGAAAGTATTATAGTATTCATAATGATTTCAAAATTGATCTTTCAGGGTAGATAATTTGGGTATTTCCTTTATTTTTGTACCCACAAAATAAGAAAATATACTATGGCTACAACAGCTGATATCCGGAATGGATTATGCATTGAATTTAACAACGATTTATACACGGTAGTGGAATTTCAGCATGTCAAACCCGGTAAGGGACCTGCATTTGTCCGTACAAAACTGAAGAATCTGAAAACCGGTAAAGTGATCGATAACACCTTTTCTGCAGGACATATTATTAATATTCAGCGTGTTGAAAGACGACCCTATCAGTTTCTTTACAATGATGACCTCGGGTATCATTTTATGCATACTGAAACTTTTGAACAGATCAGGTTGAATGCCGAGATGATATCAGCGCCGGAATTGCTTAAAGAGGGTCAACTGGTTGAGGTACCTTACCATACAGAGTCAGATACTCCATTATCATGCGATCTTCCACCTTTTGTCGATCTCGAGGTAATATACACCGAACCTGGACTTCGAGGCGACACGGCATCGTCGACTGCTTTAAAGCCGGCAACTCTCGAAACCAATGCTGTTGTACAGGTTCCTCTTTTTATAAAACAGGGTGAAAAAATACGTGTAGATACAAGAACTAAAACATATGCCGAGAGGGTTAAAGAATAATTTTGTATTTTAATGCTTCCTTAAGGATTCAAAATGGCAGGAAAAGCTTCCATAAAGCGACTGAAATTAACCACATTTAAGCTTCGATCACTGCTAAATATTACGCGGGCTATCAACGATAATCTATCGCAGGAGGATTTATTGACACATTATGAAAGTATTCTGCGTAAGGATCTTAGTATCGGGAAATTGGTACTTTTTAAATATGAAGAGGGATGGAAATGTATTCTGAGTGCTGGAATTTCTGACCGGACCGTACAGGAAATCGATGTTGAAAAAGATTTGATGCAGTTCGATGAAATTGAATTTGTATCAACCTCACCATCAGCAATACTATCTAATTACGACATTGTTATCCCTGTAATACACAATGGGAAGCATATTGCTTTTGTGCTTATCGGAGATATTTACGAAGGTGCCGGAATAAGCCCGACCATCAAGCATTTGAATTTTATTCAAACCATATCGAATATTATCATTGTTGCTATCGAGAATATCCGGCTGTTTAAAGAAAGTTTACGGCAGGAGGCCATGAAGAAGGAGCTTGAGCTGGCATCGAAGATGCAAAACATGTTGATACCCCATGCTTCGGCTCTGCCCAACAATGACCGGATCAGGATGACTGCTTTCTATCATCCGCATCTCGAAGTAGGTGGTGACTATTATGATTATCTGGAACTGAGTAAGGATGAAATAGGATTTTGTAT
The DNA here is from genome assembly GCA_964442665.1 of uncultured Bacteroidales bacterium. Taxonomy (GTDB): domain Bacteria; phylum Bacteroidota; class Bacteroidia; order Bacteroidales; family UBA10428; genus UBA10428. The sequence continues at coordinate 5,302 of CAYUAV010000149.1, read as the reverse complement.
TTCTGATGTATCGGGCAAAGGAATGTCAGCTGCTTTGCTTATGTCTAACTTCCAGGCAAATTTACGAGCTCTCTTCACACATGAAATATCGCTGATGGCACTGGTTGAGAAGCTGAATGAGAGAGTATTGAATTCAACCAACGGAGAAAAATTTATTACCTTGTTCGTAGGTAAATATAATTTCAGAACCCGCGAACTGGAGTATATCAATGCGGGACATAATCAGCCTATCCTCTATATGAAAAAAGAAGGCAAACTCGTATTACTTGATAAAGGATGTGTAGGTATAGGCATGCTCGATGAAATTCCCTTAGTGAAAAAAGGATTTGTTTCAATTGATGGTTCTGCAAAAATTCTGTGTTATACCGATGGATTGGTAGAACTGATGGACGGACGCGGGATAACAGCCGAAACCGCTGAGATAGAGGAGGGGCTTAAAAATAATGACTCAATCGAAAAAAATATCCAGGATATTATCAGGAAACAAAAGATACTGGAAGATTCTACCGCTATTTTCGACGATATTTCTATTCTCGGGATCGAGCTATTTTAAATTTTTCTTTGTTCAGTTTTCCTTCTTTCAATCAGAAAACATAGGACGTAGAGCTATTTCGATTTTTTTTCTTCTTCCTGTTTCGGGAGATAGTATAAATCGATTGATACGAATGCGGCAATAAATCCCCAGAACAGTACCGAAGCCTTATCGGTATCCAGGAAATTGTTCAGCGATCCGTGGATCAGATAGGTAATCAATGCCAGTATAAAAGCCAGGATTATTTGTTTTAACCTTTTATTTTCGAGCCTGTTATAAACTTTGAATCCTGTAAGCAGGGCAAATACTGCAATAAGAATGAAGGAAAGTGATCCCAATACTCCCGACTCGCAGAGCGGGCCAATGTACTCACTATGTGCGTTACCTAAATCGCCAAAGTCGGTACTGATAAGGGTTTTTCTTGATGATAACTGAAAGGGTGCATATTTAAACATATACGTACCTGGTCCCCATCCAAATACGGGACGTTCGCGAAACATCCTGAAAGCTGCCGTCCAGCGGTTTAAACGCTCCAGATTGGAATCATCCGTAGTAATATTTGAGATCGATTGAAACTGCTCGGTCAGGTCGGCTGATGAATCCTGTTCGTTTTTTTCAAGTCGCTGCAATAACTCAACGCGCTGGCTAAAAATGTATAGGAATATTAATACCCCGATCAGGGCTATATAACGAAACCGGATATGCAGCAATGTCACAACAAGAATTGCAAAAGCAATAAGGACACTGATCCAGGCAGCCCGTGAATAGGAGAGTAAGAGACCGATACTGATATATACCAGAGAAAGCCAGTAGAAGAGACGTATTACAAAGTTGGTCCCTCGCTGTAAAATTACTCCGCCCAATGCAAAGAATACCATGGCCAATATGGCTCCGTATGAGGTATGATCGCGATAGAAAGGATTCATTACCACATGTGCGGCCTGTTTATCATATAACCCAAATGCAAGATGCCTCGAAATAGCATAGGTTATAACTATCATCAGAGGTATTGTATAACACCAAATAAATACCGAAAGGTTTTTGGTTTTCCGGAAAATATAAATTGCCAGGAAATAAAAGGTAGTCAGGAACCAGATTCTCGCCAGTAAAAATTTAAATGAAACAAGCGGCATGGAACTGGTGATCGATGTTACAAATATCCAGAAAACATTGAACAGTATGGCATACGTTACAGGATGGTTAAGGACTTTGCGGTTAATATCACCTTTCTGAACCATTTTGAAGATAACTAAGAGCATAATGCCAAAAAGAATGGGTTCGGTAGGGATATAAAAATCGATAGGTGATGAGCGCAGGAACTCGATCAAAGGAATTGATAAGGGAGTGGAGAATACTATGATAAAATAGAGGATATCCAGCCGGGTCAGAGCCAGCATCAGAATTAGCAATACTACAGGGAGAAGATTCAGGTAATATATTTCCCTGAAAGTCAAAAACATATCAGCCATTATATAGATCAATACAATGGCGACAATCCAAATGCACTTCTTTAACTGTACCAGTAATGGCATGCTTTATTTGCGCACTTTGATGTTGTCGATAATCAGTAGTAAAAGCAAGGCCAGTGCAAAAGTTGAAATGGTTGAAACAATCACTATCAGCGACCGCTTGGGAACAGCTTTACGCTCCGACTTATTTGCACGGTCGACTATAAAAACATTAGTCATAGTCGATTCGAGATTAACCCGTGCAGCCGCCATTTTAGCTTTTAAGAGGCTATTACGTTCAATTTCCCATTCAAGTTTATAATCGAGTTCGACATACAATCCGCCATATCTGGACAGGACATCAAGTTGCCTTTTGATAATATTTGCCACATCCATTTTCCCCGCTCCCAATGCATCGGCATAAGCTTTGTTTAAACCTTCCGATTGCGATTCATAATCATTAACACCCAACGAGCGGATAACCTTTAACGAATCGGTGATCTCTTCGATCATTTGTTTTGATTCGTTATATTCCTTTTCGACAATACTGTATGCCTCATAAGCACGGGCAAGTTTTATCTGATAGTATACCGAATCGACATACGATGCGATGTCATTGGCAATATCCGCGGCCATCTGGGGATCGGTATCCAGCACATCAATTTCGATCGACATAAATTCAGTCCGCCTGAATTTAACATTACTTTTATATTTATTGACCAGTTGTGTATAGGGGTATTTTGTGGTATTGGTATCGATTTCGTAATGTTCCATCAGGTGGAATTTCTGGGTGATATGATCGCGTACTTTATCGGAATAAAGTATTTGCAGCAATCGTTCTGCTTCTTCGTCTTCACCGAAAGTAAGAATATCCTTCGTATCGGAAGTTACAACCGAAGTTTCAACAAGGTTTTTTGATACGGATATTGATGCTGCCGGAAACATGATGACTCTCGATTTATATTTTGGTGTAATCGATAGCGAGACAATTATTGAAGCAACGAAGGCGATAAATGATACACCTATCAATATCCATCGTTTATCCCATATAAACCGGATGAGGTCGAAGGCGTCATAAACAAAACCTTTCTTTTTTTTCTTTTTAGGCATTTTTATAAATTATTTAACTGTGATTAAAAAATAATTCTTTTTTCCTTTCTGAATAAGTAAATATTTTTGATTGAGTAACCAGCTGGTATTTAAACTGAGTTCAGGATCATCAATCTTTGTTTTATTTAAACTCAATCCTCCTCCCAGTATTGTTCTGCGTAACTCTCCTTTTGACGGAAAAATACGGGTTTTTTCAGCAAGAAGATCGGTAAGTAAAATGCCCGAATCAAAAACCGGGCGGTCAACAGGGAATTGCGGCACACCATCAAATACCGACAAAAAAGTGCGCTCGTCAAGGCGTTCGAGGCTTTCAGTGGTGCCTTTTCCGAAGAGGATCTGCGAAGCTTCCACTGCATTTTCGTAGTCCTTCCGGGAGTGTACCATTACCGTGGTTTCTTCAGCCAGGCGTTTCTGTAATATTCTTAAATGGGGTGCTTCAGTGTGTTTGACAATCAGGTCATCAATTTTCTCTTTATCAAGCAGCGTAAAGGTTTTGATATAATTTTCAGCATCGGAATCGGAAGTATTGAGCCAAAACTGATAAAATTCATAGGGAGAGGTTCTTTCCGGATCGAGCCAGATATTTCCTGCTTCGGTTTTTCCGAATTTTCCCCCGTCAGATTTTGTAACAAGTGGTATGGTAAGGGCAAAAGCTTCTCCGCCGGTCTTCCTTCGTATCAGTTCGGTTCCTGTGGTGATATTTCCCCATTGGTCGGAGCCACCCATTTGCAATTTACAGTTTTTATGCTGATACAGCCACAGAAAATCATATCCCTGTACGAGCTGATACGAAAACTCGGTAAACGACATGCCATCTTTTATATCTGAACTATTATCTAATGATTTATTAAGATTTTCATAATTTTTAGTACGTTTCATTTTTTTGTTTCTCCATATCGCAAATTGTTCCTTGGTAAATTTCAATATCCTTTTAAAGGGCATATTTAATTCTACATCTACTTTTTTGATCTGTGAATCTTCCAAATTTTGGTTGATCCTTTTCTTGACGCTTTCTTTTGCCATCATGTAATTAACGGTAATATGCTTGCCGATATCACGGATAAATTCCAGGAAAGTGAATTTTTTCATCCAGTCGTAGTTATTCACCAGTTCAGCTGCATTGGGAGCACCGGAATCGAAATCGAGAAATTTGCGAAGCTGTTTTTCAATACCGGCCAGGTTGTTATTCAGGGTGTCTTCCGTGAGCAGGTTCCTTTCCTCCGATTTACCCGATGGATCACCAATCATACCGGTAGCACCTCCCACCAGTGCAACAGGTTTATGATCCGCGAGCTGAAATCGTTTAAGGAGCATGATCTGTGCAAAACTGCCAACATGCAGCGAATCGGCCGTAGGATCGAATCCGATATAGGCTGTTGTAACTTCCTTATTTAGCTGTTCCTTGGTGCCCGGTCTTATATCATGGATCATGCCTCTCCATTCCAGCTCTTCTATAAAATTCATCCGGTAAAAAATTTCTGCAAAGATAATATTTGAATAAGAACATTGATGAGAATTAAGGATTTATACAAGAATTTCTTCCCGGGGTTCTTCAGGTGCATCGAGCGGATGAGTAAAGTCGAAATGAAGGTATGGGAAGATCATAGGTGCAAGCGATGAAAGAGGCCGGTAAAGGTGCGATTCATTCACCTGGTCCTGGGGCAGAAAATGTATTTTTCTGTCAATCCCGTTTATAACAACCAGGATTGCACTAATAATGAAAGCATATTTAATTAAATTAAAAAGCACGCCGAAAATACGGTTTACAAAACTCAGGGCAATCATTTCAAGCAATTTCTCCGCCAGCCGGGCCAGATAATGGATAGCCACGACGATAGCAATAAATGTTAAAGCAAATGAGATCAGGGGAACAAACTCACCGTGGCGACCCATTTTTTCCATGATTACAGCTGCCACATAGCCAGAAAATTTTATAGAACCCCAAATGCCCAGAATGAGCGCAGCAAGAGTGGCGGCCTGAAGTATAAAACCTTTGGTGAAACCTTTGTATGCCGCCCAGAGAAAGATAAGGATGAATAGGATATCGAATATCATCGGAAAAGTTTTGCTAAAAGTAAATATAATGATCCGGCTCAACAAGGGTAATTATGCACAGGGAGTAATGAAAAGTGAGAAGTGAGATTGTTGGTCGCTTGTAACTAGTGCATCAATTCACAAATTCGTTCCGGTATTTTTCACCTTCTGATTTCCA
>CAYUAV010000148.1:4451-8060 GCA_964442665.1 uncultured Bacteroidales bacterium | reverse complement strand
TTCCGGTACATACAATCACTATCAAAACCTCACGACATTCAGCGGAGGAGTCCAGTCAATACTCGGATCATCCGCAAGTGATTTTTATGACCTGACAGTAAATCCTGTCACAAGTCTTACCCTGAACGGCAATACCACCATTAATAACGATCTGACACTTAGCAGTGGTACATTAATTTGTGGGGCCAATACCGTGTATGTAGCCGGCAATTTAATAAATAACGCAACGTATACCGATTCAAATACAGGAATTGTGCTCAATGGTACATCTCAGCAATTCATTTCGGGAACCGGTACCTTCGGACAATTAGAACTTAATAATACTGCAGGTGCCCGGCTGAACAATAACATTACCCTGCAAAAAAATCTGATTCTTACACAGGGAATTTTTGATATCAACAAGTATTTACTGACCCTGGGATTAAACAGTGATATTGCAGGTGCACCTTTCAGTTCAAGTAAAATGATTACCTCCGACGGAGTTTTCAGTAATGTGGGTATCAAGAAGTTTTTCGGTATCATTGGTGCTCCGGTTACATTCACATATCCTTTGGGTACCTCAGGAAAATACACACCTGCTGTACTTACCATTAATTCAAATACTAATGTAGGTTCGGTGCGGTTAAATAATATCAACAGCCGTCATCCGGCTGTTATCGATCCTGCAAATGTTCTCGATTACTTCTGGGAGATTGAAAGCAACGGAATAATGGGCTTTAATGGAAATGTTGTATTAAATTATAACCAGGCTGATGTGATGGGTGCGCAGGAAAACAATTATGTGGCTGCACGTTTAATCATACCGGGAACGAGCTGGAGTCTTACCTCAACCGTCGATGATATAGCCAATACCATCACGTTCAATTATGTGAGTACCGATAATCTGGGCGGAGAATACACCGCAGGTATCAGTACAGCGTTCCCTCCGGATATTCCTGAATATACCAGTAATTCCGATGGGAACTGGACCGATAATACCATTTGGACACAAACAGGTGGTACACTGTACGTATTACCTCCGGGAGGTCCCAATGGATTCATTGTTATTGTCGATCATGAAGTAACGGTTAATAACAGCTATTGCAGTGCTTTCAGGCTCACAATAAATGGTAAGCTGAAAGTTGTACCACCCTATTTCGGACATAATTTCGGAACTGTTGATGGAAGCGGAACGCTTTATCTGGAAAGCGGTACTGTCCCTGCCGGCCGATTCACTAACTTTCTCGATTGTGCCAGCAACAGTACGCTCGAATATAGTGGTTCGGGGAGCTATACCCTGATTGCCGACCTGTATTCCAGTATTCCGAATCTGCTCTTTTCAGGAACCGGAACCAGGACACTGCCCAACAAAGATCTGACCATTTGTGACCGTTTAATAATAGGTACTGCCACCGACGGACCCACATTGAATAATAGTCTGAATAATCGTAGACTCACTATTCAGGGTACAATTGAACGATACAATACAGGTGCTTTTACAAGTGGTACCGGAGCAGGTGCAACGGTTAGTTTTTCCGGATCATCTGCACAAACCACAGGTGGCAGTTTAGGTGATTTTACCGGTTCGAATGCCTTTAATAATTTTGAAATTGATAATGCTGCAGGAATTACTGTCAATGCCGGTGGAGCTATTGAAGTAAAAAGAAATTTACTTCTGACAAACGGATTAATTAATACAACCGCAACAAACACGTTAACCATTACTAATACAGCTATTAATTGTGTGACACCCGCAGGGGGAAGTTCGGCATCTTATGTAAACGGACCTCTCACCAAATTAATCAATCAAAGTGATAACTTCCTTTTCCCGATCGGTAAGGGTACGGAGTTGGGTAATAAAATTACCCTTTCTGCAACCTTAAACGGTCCTACACTTTGGACCGCTGAATACTTTAGTCCGAATACTTACACGACCTTCCAGCCACCGCTGACTTACGTTAACACGCAAGAGTACTGGAATGTAACTACCCCTGCCGGTAACCAGGCAATTGTGAATTTGAAATGGGATCCGCTGAGTGATCTTACCCCGCTGATGACCCAGAACGGACTTTCCGATATGCGCGTTGCAGAGCATGATGGTACAGACTGGCTTGAAGTAGCATCGACAGCAACAGGCGACGACTATAATGGCAGTGTGCAATCGATTGGCAGGATATCATTTCCTGTTGCCGGGAACAAGGTAACCCTAGCCTGTATAAATACAACAAAGCCTAAAGCAACATTATCACCTGCTGGTCCGGTATGTGGTGCAGCCGGAATTCCTGTAACATTCACTCAATCACCTGCATTAGACTACACACTGAGCTATACAATCGATGGTATACCTCAAGCACCAGAAGACGTGACTTCGCTGCCATACACTCTACCCACACCATCGGCCGGTATTTATCAACTTACAGGTTTTACATATAACAATGGTGCCAATGTTGGAGTTGTCGATGCAAACACCGTAACCGTATACGATCTGCCAACAACAGCAGATGCAGGAAGCGATCAGTCGCTCTGCGGGGCTTCAGGCACGACACTGGCAGGTAATACCCCCGCAGTAGGTACCGGATTATGGACTATTATTAGCGGAACAGGAGGTACTGTAGTAACACCGACTTCTCCAACCAGTGACTTCAATGGTACAAACGGAACAACTTATACCTTACGCTGGACTATCAGTAATGGTTCCTGCACCTCTTCCGATGATGTTATCATCGATTTCCCGCTGTTAGCTGCTCAACCGGGTCCCTTCATAATAAGTTCTCCTATTGTTTGCCAAGGTCAGAGCGGAGTCGTATATGCTGTTCCAAACGATCCGACAGTTACCTACACCTGGAATTATTCCGGATCAGGAGCCACAATCAATGGATCAGGAAATTCGGTGACAGTCGATTTTGATAATACGGCAACAAGTGGTATGCTAAGCGTCACAGCTACAAATGGTTGCGGGCCCAGTTTATTATCACGTGACCTTAATATTACAGTGAATCCTATGCCTTCAATAACACTGTCAACAGGTACTACTGCTGCTTGCCAGGGTGATCTGCTGTCCGATCTCGATTATAGCGCCACAACAGGAAGTCCGGACCGCTTTAGTATCGACTTCGATGCGGTCGCCGAAGCACAGGGTTTCGTTGATGTTTCAGATGTTGCTTTACCCTCCAGTCCGTTAACTATAGTCATTCCCCTTGCACCTGTTGCAGGGACATACAATGCAATACTAACAGTAGATAATAGCGCAACAGGATGTATAAGTTCGGATTATCCGATAACTATAACTATTACTTTGCCCCCGGCAGCCAATGCAGGCAGCGATGAAGAGATTTGTGAAGGTTCTGCCTTCGACCTGAGCACCAGTACTACACCGCCCACAGCCAGCAATTACAGTTCGCTGAGCTGGGCAACCAGCGGTACGGGTACCTTTGATAATAATACCCTGCTCACCCCGGTATATACCCCGAGTGCTGCCGATGAAGCCGCAGGCAGTGTTACATTAACGCTTACGGCCAACCCCAACGGTTCCTGCGTGGCCGCCAGCGATGATATGGTACTGACCATTACCGCTGCCCCGGCAGCCAATGCAGGCAGCGATGAAGAGATTTGTGAAGGTTCTGCCTTCGA
>CAYUAV010000148.1:0-4351 GCA_964442665.1 uncultured Bacteroidales bacterium | reverse complement strand
CGGCCAACCCCAACGGTTCCTGCGTGGCCGCCAGCGATGATATGGTACTGACCATAAATCCCTTACCAATGCCCTCAGTAACAGGAGATACAGCAGTTTGCGAAACTGAAACCCATACGTATTCAACTGCCGCAAGCGGAAATAATTTTGTATGGACTGTTACCGGCGGTACTATTGTTTCAGTCCAGGGATTAAACCAGATCGATGTTACTTGGGATGTTCTGTTACCCGCCGGAACACTTTCGGCAGCAGGTACCGTTGAAGTTGAGGAGACAATAGCTGCGACATCATGCCAGGAAACATCGGTTTTAAATATTACAATCCACAGGCTCCCTGTTACAGGACCTGCAAACCATATCGATCCTAATTTGTACCCGTAATATGAATAAAAAGATGCTCTAACAATTAATATATTTTTAAGTAACATTAATCATAGAAAAAGTTGCATATGTGTAATAAAAAATAATTAACTTAAATAAACTGTAACAAAGTGCTTGATTTATACGCTATAAAGATTAATCACATAAAAAATTAACATGATGTTTAACATACTAAAACAGGGAATTATGAAGAGAGATTTTATTTACAGATTCGTTTTTGCGGTAGCAGCTTTATTCGTTACTGCCGGACTTTTTGCCCAGACACCTATCCCGGGATGGGATAACGGCGCTGGTGGCGATAACTACGATAATGCAGGGGTTACTTATGTAACCGAAGGACAAACTATTCCTTTATATGCCAGTCCCGATGGATACTATCACCCGGCTTACGATCCGATAACCGGTGGTGGTCTTACGGCTGGTTTTATATGGAACTGGTCTTCAGCCGATGCACCTGCCAATATTACTTTTGGCGGAGCAGCCGATAACTATGTTGAAGTGACCGGTGTTAATGCAGGTTCCTATACTGTAAGTGTAACTGAGGAATCACCATGGGGTTGTACAGGCGCAGCACAGAATATTACTGTCAATGTTGTTGCCGAACCGGCTATGGCATTCGATGCTGCTTCGGTTACCAGTGAAGATTGCGAAGGTGGCACTTTCCCCGCTGCTATCGGTGTTGATATCAGTGGCGGCTATCAGAATTTCCGTCTTGCATGGACCCTGGAAATTAAAACACTCGATTCCGGTGGAGCCGATGATGAATGGTTTGATGTTAATAAAGCTCCTCTTGGAGCAGCCGGATTTGCTGTAGAATATACTCAGGCATCTCCTGAGGCTGTAGCAGCCAGCGGAAATCATCCTCTGACTCTGCCGACCGGTGGATTTACAGTCATTAATGCACAATCTACTGTTTATACATATGTCTTAAATGGTTTGAACGATCTGGCTTCCCGATGGAGCGATTTTCTTACCTTAGCTGCAGGTGCAGGAGTTAATGGTGTTACTGCCGATCAGTTTACATATTATGATCTGGGTCCCGAAACAATTACTATTACGGTACACCCGACTCCGACAACCGGACCGATCTTCCATATCGATCCTAACTGGGCTCTCTAATCATAAGTACCTGAAAGCATGATATATTACTAACGAAATAATATATCTCATATTCGTTGAATACAAGGTTTTATATAGCAATATTTTCGCTGATACTATTCAATATACATTTCAGCAACGGGCAGGTTCCTCTGGAACCTGCTTGTGCTGAAAGTATTGAAAAGTATGGTGTTACAGGTTTTAGTGATTCGCAGTTCTGGTGGTATTTCGATCACAGTTATGGCGAAATAATCGATGGCGACGGAACCGATACCGTTACGATCCGCTGGGGTTATGGTACGGGAATCGTCGAAATGGAAGTTCTTGAAATAACCAGCGAAGGTTGCAGCAATGTGCCTTCACGGGCTACCGTTGAAATAATGGCCCCGAATGTTGATCTGGGATTCGATTTTCCGGAAATATGCGATCAGGATACACTAGCTCTTTCAGTTGGTACAAATTTTCAACCTCCATACGAAATATTATGGCATGATGGAAGTACTGCTGAAGAATATCTTGCTACACAAACCGAACAGATATGGGTCCGGGTTATCGAGGGTTGCGGGTGTGTAAGATACGATACGGTTTCATTGCTTGTACATCCGTTGCCGGAAGTATATCTGGGAAGGGATACCATACTATGCGATGAAAGAAATCCTTTCTACATTGAACCGGGCGATTATGCCACATATGATTGGGTAACTACTGCTTCAGGCATAGAATCAAGTGGAAGCTACCTGGAGGTACGTCCTTCATCGATGGTACCCGATACGGTTTTTCTGACAATTACGGATTATAATGAATGCAGCATGTCAGATACCCTGGTAATATTCCCCTGCGACCTGGAAGGCCTATTTCGCGAAATGCCGAATACCATTACACCTGATGGTAATGGGGTAAATGATGTCTGGAATATTCCTTATATGGAATTTTTCGATCATGCCGTATTGGAAATATTTGATCGTTGGGGTCGCCTGGTCTACAGGACCACCAATGTTCTTGAGGAACCATGGGATGGTACATCAAATGGCAGAAATCTTCCTATGGATTCATATTACTATGTGCTAAACCTGAATATGTTAGGTGCCAAGCCGCTTGTCGGAACTGTTAATTTAATTCGGTAGGCTCTCAACAACTAATTAATGAAATTAGATATATTTGCCTGCAATTTAAGCTAATTAACACATTCGAAACAGATCTATTTTATAGAATGCGCGTTTCCCTTCTCATATATGCACTTACTCTAAGTTGGCTCATATCAGGCTCTGTTCAGGCGCAGCAGTTCCCCATTTACAGCCAGTATATGTTAAATGGATTTCTTCTGAACCCGGCTGTTGCCGGACATGAAGGTTATACTGCTGTTAACCTTACTGTAAGAGAACAATGGCTTGGACTGAAAGATGCTCCAAGTACCTATGCTCTGTCGGGCCAGACACGATTACTGAAAAACAGCTTTATCTCCCGGTCCAAATCAGTACGAAAACGAAAAAGAGTGATGTCACGCAGCGGTAAAGTTGGTCTTGGAGGGTATATTTTTAACGATTCAAACGGAGCACTTAGTAAACTTGGATTTTCAGGCACCTATTCATATCATATTACACTTCGGCGTTCGCAACTATCCATGGGTGCTTCACTAAGCACATTTCAGTACAAAATTGATAAGGACAAACTTAATCCGGAGGATCCGAATGACAATTTATTACTGGAAACTCAGAGCAGGGCTTATATCACTGATGCCAATATTGGCGGGTATTATACCGACCGGTATCTTTATGCCGGTTTATCGGTTCAAAATCTTTTCGAAAGTTTCTTCAAATTTAATAATCGTGAGGGAGCCGGATTTAAACTGGAACGGCATTATCTGGCCATGGCAGGCTACCGGTTCGATCTTATTGATTTTCTTTTTATCGAACCCTCCTTCCTCTTTAAAGCCAGTGAAAGTATCGTGGCCCAGGTCGACCTTAATGTTAAGGTTTACTATAAGGAAGACTACTGGGCAGGAGTTTCGTTCCGTTCCGGCGGAGGATCACGAATTGCACAGGAAAGTCTTAACGGACGCGGTTCGTCATTAATAATTATGGCAGGCGCCCGTGTCGATAAATACTTCTTTGGCTATGCTTTCGATTATACTTTCAGCAGTATCAGTTCCAAAACAATCGGATCACATGAAATTATGCTGGCTGCAAAATTTGGCGACAGTGCTCGCCGTTATCGCTGGCTGAACCGATACTAGATAACTCCCGGGATAAACATTTTTGCCCGACGTGGACTTACTGTTACTTTATACTTCCGATAAAACGTTTTTTATTCCTGGTATCCTTTATGTAAAATATATATCCTGTAATTACTATTCACAGGAATAATTTTTTTTACTTCCTTTCAGTCACTAAACCATAATATATAACCATACAATACACATATTGTAAATTTCCTGTTTTTCACTCAATATCATTTTTACTTACTATATTTATTTAGTAGATTTAAAATCAATTAAGCAAAAACTGAAATTTTATATTTTGCGAATAATATTTCAGTGAGTTTGATAAGGCAAAACAGATCTATAAATTATTGAGGCCGAGAGATTTTTTGATGAGATATTTTTTTGTTATATCTGTTATTTTGAATTTCAGTATTTCAGATTTTCTCAATGCCCAGCAATTTCCCGTTTACAGTCAGTATATGATGAATAGCTTTCTGCTGAATCCTGCTGTTGCAGGACATGAAGGCTACACTGCCATTAATTTGACTGTTCGGCAACAATGGATTGGCCTTAAAGACGCCCCAAAAACTTATGCCGTCTCAGGCCAGACAAGATTATTGAAAAATAGTTTTATCTCCCGGTCCAAATCATTACGAAAACGAAGAAGAGTTAT